>JACDBP010000071.1 GCA_013694835.1 Chloroflexota bacterium | reverse complement strand
GGCCTCCCCCGCGATGCGGCGTGGCACGCCGTCGGCGTACCAGGCCTCGACTGGAGGCTCAGACGGCTCGCCGCCAGGGTCGGGGCTGCTTGGCACCGCAGAGTTCGCCGGTCCTGGTTCGGTTGCGATGAGGCCCGTCGTGCGGGGCGTGGTCAGGGTCGGACCTGCGCCTGGCGTGCCCTGGCCCGGCTGGCCGTCTCCGGTCGGCGTCGAAGACTGGCCGGGCCATTGGATGGCGAGGCCGGCCACGGCGAGCACGAGCACGAGCGCAACCAAGCTCGGACCCAGTCGTGGAGATCGTCCGGCCGCGGTCGGCTGACGGGACAGATCCTGAGCCGCGGTGGCCACGTCGGCATCGAATGCTCGGGCAAGGCGTTCAAGGATCCGGGCATCTCGGGGATCGTCAGTCATCGGCGAGAAGCTCCCGCAGTCTGGCCAGGCCCAGCCGCAGCTGCGTCTTGACGGTATTACCGCTGGTGCCCAGCGCCTTGGAGGTCTCAGCCACCGACAGGCCGGCCATGTGGTGGAGCACGATCGCGGCTCTCGTGCGTGGTGGCAGATCGGCGAGGGCACGACGAACGGCGACCCGGTCAGCGAGTGGATCGCCCGCGGCCGCCAACTGGTGAACCGTCCGGTCAAGTCGAACGAGGCGCCGTAGACGACGAGTCAGTCGAAAGGCTTCGCGTGCCTCGATCGTCAGCAGCCAGGGGCGCAGCGCGCGCGGGTCGCGCAGCTGGTCCGCGTGCCGCAGGCCGATCTCCAGGGTGGTCTGCACCAGGTCTTGTGCCTCCGCTTCGTCGAGCGTCATCGAGCGGGCTGCCGCCAGCAGCACGGGCGCGTGTACGAGCAGGCGCTCGCCGAGCTCGGTCCACGCCGGACCGTGCACCCGACCCGGGCGCTCGACCCTCACCGTCACCTCCACGTCTCGGGGCCGGGACGCCATCGAGTCTAGAGAGGCGCCGACGTCGCCAAACGGGTGATAGCGTTCTCCCGTGCTGGAGGGGAAGATCCTTGAGATCCGGACGTATCGCATCAGCGCCGGGGGACGGGCCGAGTTCGATCGGCGGTTCCGCGAGGGCGCTGGCCCGATGCTGGAGCGGTACGGCATCGACGTCGTCGCGTTCGGGCCATCGATCGATGACGAGGATCACTACGCGCTCATCCGCGCGTTCGACTCGCTCGAGCACATGAACCAGCAGGAAGGCGCCTTCTACGGCAGCGATGAGTGGCGCACCGAGCAGCGCCCGGGGATCATGGCTCTCATCGAGACCTACCACACGGTCGTGTTGGAGACGACGGCCGAGGGCGTCGAAGCGCTCCGGCGGTCACTCGCCTCCGTGCGATGAACGGCGACGCCGCGCGCGATGCGCTGGTCGCGCAGCTTGACGTCTTGGGAGTTCCCTATGAGCTCTTCCCGTGCGATCCGGCGCTGGCCGACACGGCCGCGTTCTGCGAGGCGTACGGGTTCTCACCGGAGGATGCGGCGAACACCATCGTCGTGGCCAGCCGCACGGAGCGCCCGCAGTACGTGGCGTGCGTGACGCTGGCGCCCTACCGGCTCGACGTGAATCGGACGATCCGCCAGCGGCTCGGTGTGCGCCGCGTCTCGTTCGCACCGGCCGAGGAGACCGCGGCGCTCACCGGGATGACCTTGGGCGGCGTGACCGTATTCGGATTGCCGCCGGACCTGCCGGTCTGGGTCGACTCGCGAGTCATGGCGCGCGACCGCATCGTGCTCGGCGGTGGCTCGCGGTCATGGAAGGTCATCGCCAGCCCGACCATCCTGCGGGCACTGCCCGGCGTCGAGGTCGTGGAGGGCCTGGCCACGGAGCCGCGCGTCGACTGACCGCGCGTGGCCCAGTCCCAACCTCCGCGCGGTCACGCACGGCTGGTGAGTGCTACGCAGCGAAAGCGGTGTGGTCGGCCCCCGTCGCGGCCTTCCAGCTGGCTCGGCCACGCTGAGGCGCGGTGGGAGCGCCGCCAGAGGACGCTCAGGAGGCCATCGCGCCGAGCGTAGCAGTCACCACACGCCGATTCCGCACCAACCGCGAGCCTGGGGCGCGGGAAACGCCCAACGTCCGACGCTCGCGCCACCCACGGCCTCGCCCCAACGACCCGGCGCAGCGCCCCCGAGGCTCCGCGCGGCCGCGAACCTACGCTGCGGGGAACCTCACGGCGAGACCGTGCGGCGTCTCCACCGGCCCCGGCGACCCCCCCGGTTCATGGCTCTCACCCGGCGCCGGCGACGCATGCGGCTCGCCCTCTGATGGAGCGGCCTGCGACGGCCGCGATGCCGTCGCGATCGCTACCGAGGTTGCGACCAGCAAGAGCACGATCGCCAGCATCGCGATGAGCACCCAGATCGGTGACGGGCGCTGCTCCTCGGGCGGCCGGCGGCTGGTGCCGGCCATCTAGAACCACCGCGTCGTGGTCGTCTTCTTGCGGGTGAAGAAGTCGACGCCGTCGCGGCCCGTCACGTGCAGGTCGCCGAAGAACGAGTTGCGGTGGCCGCTGAAGGGGAAGACCGCGACCGGTGCTGCGACGCCCACATTGATGCCGATCATGCCCGCTGGCGTGCCACGCCGGAACTCTCGCGCCGCCTTGCCGGACGAAGTGAAGATCGACGCCGCGTTGCCGTACTCGTTGGAGGTGTTCATCAACTCGATAGCCTGGTCGATGGTGTCGGCCTTGAGCACCGACAGCACCGGCCCGAAGAGCTCCTCCGAAGCGAGCACGGAATCCGGCTGGATGCCGATGACCGTCGGGCCCACGAAGAAACCTCTGTCCGGCACGGCCGTCCGCCCATCACGGAGCATCTCCGCCCCGCCGTCGAGGCCCTGCTGGATGAGCGAGTGGATGCGCTCCCGCGCGTCGGGCCGGATGACCGGCCCCATCTCGACGCCCTCGTCCAGCCCGAAGCCGAGCCTGATGCCCTCTGCGCGCTCCACGACCCGCGGCAACACCGTGTCCTTCGCGTCGCCGACGACCGTCATCACGGACCCGGCGAGGCAGCGCTGGCCGGCGTTGCCGAAGGCCGACTCGGACAGGTTCTCCACGCTGCGGTCGATCACCGCGTCGGGCATCACGATGATGTGGTTCTTCGCACCGCCGAGTGCCTGGACCCGCTTGCCGTTGCGTCCGCACGCCTCGTACACGATCCTGGCAACGCGCGCCGACCCGACGAACGAGACCGCGTCGATGTTCGGATCCGCGCAGATGCCCTGGACCGCGTCCGCCGCGCCGTGGACCAGGTTCACCACGCCGTCCGGGATGCCGGCCTCCTGGCACAGCCGCACGATCAGCTCCGCCGAGAGCGGCGTCCGCTCGGACGGCTTGAGGATGAACGCGTTGCCCGCCGCGATCGCGATCGGGAGCGTCCAGAGCGGCACCATGAACGGGAAGTTGAACGGGGTGATCGCCGCGCCGACGCCCAACGGGTAGCGTTCCAGCATGGTGTCGATGCCGCGGCTGACCGTCTCGACGTTGTAGCCGGCGATCAGCGAGGGCATGCCGATCGCGAACTCGACGACCTCGATGCCGCGGCGGTATTCGCCCGCTGCGTCCGCGTAGATCTTGCCGTTCTCCGTCGAGATCTGGCGGACCAGCGCCTCGCGGTCGTCCAGCAGCGCCGTGCGCAATCTGTAGAGGGACTGGACGCGCTCCGGGACAGGGACCTCGCTCCACTCCTTAAACGCCTCGCGCGCGGCACGGCCGGCTGCGGCGACGTCGTCCGCGTTCGAAAGCGGGACGTGCGCCAGCACCTCTTCGGTCGCGGGGTTGTAGACGGGCAGCGTGTCGGTCCCCGACGAATCCACCCAGCGCCCGCCGATGAAGTTCTGGAGGGTCCGCGCGCCCTGGGCGGTGCCCTGGCTGGTCGGTTCGGCGATGGCGGTCATGGGGTGTCTCCGGCTCTCGGGCGTGCGTCGTGATGAGGGCCACGATCGTACAACGGACCCGGATGCCCGCGATCCTCGTTGGACGTTCGTTGGACGGTGCCTACGGACGATCTGGCAGGCTCCGCGACCTCCCGTCCCGACGCACCACTACCCGGCGCCGGTGGCTGTCCTCGCCTGGTCGTGGTCGTTTGACGTTCATTGGACGCCTGCCGGCCATGGGCGACAGTGCGGGTCCTCGCCAACGGGTCCACCGAGCCTGACGAGACGTTCTTCGTGGAGCTCTTCGAAGCCATCGGTCCCGACGGTCCGATGCGCATCGCCGACGCCACGGGGCAAGGGCATCATCCGAGACTGAGGATCTGAGTTCCGCCCCCGGCTGTCGAACCAGGGGCGGCGACCGGTCCATCGCCGATGACGTGGTGCGCGTCGAACGACGCGTACCATCACCGGCTGTGACGGAGTCCTCGAACGATCCGATCGCCCCCGCTGCCGGCCCGCTCGCCGGCGTTCGCGTGATCGACTGCTCCACCGTGCTCGCGGGACCGCTCTGCACCATGTTGCTGGGCGATCTCGGTGCGACCGTCATCAAGGTCGAGCCACCCGACGGCGACCCCACGCGCGGCTGGGGCCCGCCGTGGGTCGAGGCGGGTCGCAAGCGACGGCCGGAGCC
>JACDBP010000064.1 GCA_013694835.1 Chloroflexota bacterium | reverse complement strand
CCCCAACGGATGCTACGGTGGGTGGCATGGCGAGGACGAACGTTCACACCCATCGGCCCCGCGCTCGCTGGATCCGGCGGTCGTTGACTATGGGCTCGACGTGCGGTGCGGTGGTCGTCGGCTCGAGGGGATGATCGACGCGGCGAACCTTGACGGACTTGTCGATCCGAGGCGGATCGAGGCGGACCTGCGGCGGCTGATCCGGGCCAGGAGCGTCACCGGGGACGAGACGGCGGTCCAGGCCGAGATGCTCCGCCTCCTCGCAGCCGCCGGCGTCCCCATCGAGCGGCTGGACCCGGACCCTTTGGAGATCGCCCGTGACCCCGACTGGCCGGGAGAGGAGGTCGCGAGGACGTCCTTGCCGATCGTCGTAGGACGCCTTGGCCGACCGGGCAAGCGTCGGATCCTGCTGGTCGGCCATGTCGACGTGGTGCCACCCGGTGATCCCGCGACCTGGACGGTCGACCCGTGGAGCGGCGAGGTCCGCGACGGCGATCTCTACGGCCGCGGCGCGTGCGACATGAAGGGCGGCGTCGTCGCCATCGTGGAGGCGCTGCGCGTTATCCTGGCCGTCGCCGACCCAGCCACCTTCGACGGTGAGTTGGTGGCCGCCTTCGTGCCATCGGAGGAGGATGGCGGTCAGGGCATGCTCGCGGCGATCCGGGCGGGTGTCGTCGGGGACGCAGCGGTGATCACCGAGCCGACGAGCCTTGACGTCGTTGTCGCCCATGCCGGCGCCATCACCTTCCGGCTGACCGTGCCAGGTCGCGCCGCGCACGCATCGATGCGCCGCGAAGGCGTCTCGGCGCTGGAGAAGCTGCAGGTGTTGATGGAGGCGCTCGCGGACGATGAGGCGCTGCGCAACGCGGCCGAGACGGAGCCGCTGATGACCGCCATCGGCCTGCCGTACCCGACGATCATCGGCAAGGTCGCCGGCGGTGAGTGGGCGTCGACGGTCCCCGACCGGGTCGTCGCCGACGGTCGATACGGGGTTCGCCTCGGCCAGACTGCTCGCGAGGCGGAGGCGGACCTGCGCGCATGCATCGCACGGGCGACTGAGGCTGACGACTTCCTGCGAAACCATCCGGTCGGGCTCGAGATCGTCGGCGGTCGGTTCTCGTCCGCTCAGGTTCCCGCGGACCATCCGCTACCGGTCGCATTGGCCGATGCCGCCGAGGCGGTGCTCGGACGCCGGCCGATCTTCGGTGCCCGGCCCTACGGTGCGGACATGCGGCTGCTCGTCAAGGAGGGCCGCACTCCGACGGTCATCTTCGGTCCCGGCGATGCCCGGGTCGCCCACTCGGCGGACGAGCACGTGCCGCTCCAGGAGGTCGCCGACTGCGCGCGCGTCCTCGCGCTGTGGGCGCTCCGCGAGCTGCGCACCGCATTCGGCTGACGCTCTGGGTCAGGCCCGCTTCAGGTGTGGCGCCAACCTCGCCGAGAGTTGCGGCTTCGGCATCGCGCCGACCACGCGGTCGACCACCTGGCTGTCCCTGAGCACCACCAGGGTCGGGATGCTGTGCGCCTGGTAACGGGCGGAGAGTGACGGGTTCTCGTCGACGTTGACCTTGACGACCTTGAGTCGCCCCGCATGCTCCGCGGCGAGCTGCTCCAGGATCGGGCCGACGAAGCGGCACGGTCCGCACCACGGCGCCCACAGGTCGACGAGCACGGGCAGCTTCGTCTTCGCCTCGAGATCGAACGTGGCGTCCGTCGCGTTCACCAGCCAGGGGAGTGGCTTGCCGCAGGCGCCGCAGTGGGGGGACCCTCGCTCGCTCGGCCGGATGCGGTTCTTCGCGGCGCAGCCGGTGCAGCTGAGCAGCGACATCGGACCCTTTGGATCCGACGCCGTGCCGCCGTCCTCGGTACCGAGTGGACGATCCATCCCGCGTAGCCTAGCCCTGTCTGACGGCTCCGGTAGCGGACGCTTCAGGCTCGCCGATGCGCAAGGGCTCGCCCGTCTCCAGGAGGGTCTTCAGGCCGGAGAGGATGTAGCTCCACCCGCCGCTGGTGTACTCCTGGGTGGCCGAGCCCATCTCCTCGTGCGTCACGGTCAGCTTGCACGTGGCGCCCATCGGCTCGATCTGCCATGTGAGTCGTGACGGTGGTTCGGCGGCGGCGTCTGCCACGTGGACCACGTGGAAGGAGTGGACCAGCCGTCGTGGCGGGTCACTCTCCAGGATCTCTCCGTCGAGGAAGACCTCGCCATCCTCCGACTCGCTGGTCCAGCGGGCGCCCGGCGTCCACGCCGAGTGGCTGAGCGCGCCGTACCAGTAGCGGCGGGTCTGTTCCGGGTCCGTGATGGCCTGCCACAGACGCTCCGGCGTCGTGCGGATGTAGACCTCGCTCACGTGCATCGGCCGGTCCATGTCTTCGTCCTCCAGCTGCTTTTTCATGGCTGCGATGGCACCGACGAGCGGCGCCTGGTAGTGCCGGATCCAGCGGTCGTGGATGAGCCGGATCGGCACGGCGTTGAGGTAGTGGAACTTGTGCCGTCCCGACCGCCGCGTCGTCAGCAGGCCTGCGCTCTCGAGGATCCGCAGGTCGCGCATGACACCGAAGCGCGTTAGCGAGGGGAGCTGGCGCTGCAGCTCCGTCAGGGTCTGGCCGTCGACTTCCCGGAGCGCATCGAGCAACCGCCGCCGGTTCGGGTCGCTGAGAGCCTTGAAGACGTCATCCACGCGGCGATGATAGGTGCCGATACCAACACGTGTCAATAGTCTCACGTGTCCGGCCACCCGCGAGCCCTGAAACCTTCCTGGTGTCGGCCGCCTCGATCTGAGTGTGCCGGTGTGTCGCCGGCCTACGGAGGTCACGTCTCATGAGGGGGATCGCCCGCACACTCATCGGCCTGCTCGCACTGCTGACGCTCGGGGTTGCCACGGTTCTCGCCAGCGGAGGCGACCGTGCGCCTTCCTTCGAGGTCACCGCGGCCCTGCAGCAGTCCGGCCGGACCATCGACATCCGAGCCCGCGTCCGCGACGCCGTCGACGGCACGGCATTCTCGGCGAGCGCTGTCGTCCACTTCAGGACCGGCGACAGGATGGTCACGCTCGTCCGCAACGGTGACGACTTCGATGCGCGCAGGTCTGTCAAGGCCCCCACGAACGAACCGAAGGGGACCGTCAAGGTCGACATCACGATCCGCTACGGCAGCCAGACCGTCATCCGGAGCCGGTCGGTCGAGCTGCAGGCGGTCGCCTTGCCGAGCGCCAGCCCATCGGCCAGCGCGTCGGCGAGCCCGTCGGCGAGCCCGAGCCAGTCGGCCAGCCCGAGCGCCTCGGCCAGTCCGAGCGCCTCCCCCAGCGGGACCGCATCACCTTCGTCATCCGCGTCCGCGGGGGCCAGCAGCCGGCCCTGATCGCCAGAGGACCAGTTCCCGAAGAAGCAGCGAGAGGGATCCCACCAAGGGGTCCCTCTCCTGGTAGTCCGGGGTGGTCAGGTCTCCGGCGAACGGAAGCTGAGGACGGCCGCAGCGGCCAGGCCGATGGCCCAGGCGGCCAGCACCGCGGCCTGGATCGGGTCGATCCGGCGACCGGGCTCCAGGGCGCCGCGGAGGAGCTCGGTCAGGAGGGCCGGCGGCAGCAGCGAGACCGGTGTCGCCAGCAGCGATGGGAGCTGGTCGAGCGGCACGACCACGCCGCCGAGCAGCACGAAGACGACGAACAGGCCGTTGGCGGCGGCGAGCACGGCTTCGAAACGGAGGCTGCCGGCGAGCACCAGGCCCATCCCCGCGAACGCGATGGTCCCGAGCACGAGCCAGGGCGAAACTGCGGCGACGGCACCGAGCACGCCGCCCGGCGGCGCCCAGCCGAGCAGGCCGCCGACCACCGAGATGAGCAGAACCTGCAGCATCACCGTCAGCAGCACCGCGACGGTCTTGGCGGTGACCAACGCCCAGCGAGGCAGCGGCGAGCCGAGAAGCCGCTTCAGCACCCCGAAGCTGCGCTCGAACGCCGTGGCGATCCCCAGCGACACCAGCCCGGTCGACATCAGGGCCGCGGCAAGGATGCCTGGCACGAGGCGGTCGATCGAGCGCGCGCCATCACGGCCGGGCACGATCGGCACGATGACCAGGGCGATGAGCAGGAAGAGGGGCACGCCCAGCGTCACCAGCAGGCTCTCGTAGCGGCGGGAAGCCAGCAGCAGCTCGATCCGGGTCTGTGCCACGAGCGCGCGCCAGACGCCAGGCCCCACCCAGTGGCCGGCCGGCAGCAGTCCACCGTCCGGAGAGCGTGGCCGTCGAGCCGCGCGGTCCGCCTGGGCCGACACCGGCGCCTGACCCGTCCGGTCCACCTGGCCGCTCACCGTCGATCGCCCTCACCGATGAGGCGCAGGAAGACATCCTCCAGGCTGGCGTGGCCGAGCTGGATGCCGAGCGGCTCGATGCCGAGCGCCCAGAGCCAGCCGGACAGCTCCATCAGCAGGGCACCCGGTGCGTCGGTCGCGATGACGTACACGCCGGGGCGAACGGTGCGGACCCGGACGACGCCATCCAACCTGGCCAGGCGTGCCTCTCGCCCGGCGTCCAGCGGCGCCGTCAGCTCGAGTCGCACCTCGCGCTTGCCGCGTCGGTTCCGGGGGCTCCTCGCAGCCAGGCCGGCTGCGTCGGAGCCGGCCGCCACCCCAGGCTTGCCCGTCGTGACCACCGTCGTCTCATCATCGATGTCGGTCGTGCGGAGCTCCGCCGGCGTGCCGAGGGCGACGAGGCGGCCCTTGTCGATGATCGCCACCCGGTCCGCGAGCTCCTCCGCCTCCGCCAGCAGGTGGGTCGTGAGCAGGACGCAGGCGCCCTCAAGCCGGAGCGATCGCAGCAGGTCCCAGGCGACGCGCCGCCCGGCCGCGTCCATCGAGGCCGTCGGCTCGTCCAGGATGACCACCTCCGGCCGCCCCACGATCGCCACCGCGAGGTCAAGTCGCTGCCGTTCGCCGGCTGAGAGGGTCCGGTAGCGCCGCCCGCCCAGGGCGCCAAGCCCGACGCGTGCCAGCAGCTCGCGTGTCTCCATCGGCCGTGGGTAGAAGGCGGCGAACAGCTCCACGGCCTCGCGTACGCGGATCTGGCTGTAGAGCTCAGCGTGCTGCAGCATCGTGCCCATCCGGGGACGCAGGCGCGCGCCGTCCCGGCGCGGGTCGAGCCCGAGCACGGATACGGTGCCCCCGTCCGGCTCCCGGTGGCCCTCGATGATCTCGACGGTGGTGGTCTTGCCGGCGCCGTTGGGGCCGAGCAGGGCCAGGATCTCGCCGCGCCGCACGGAGAGGTCCAGGTCGTCCACGACGGGGCGCCCGCCATAGCGCTTGACCAGGTTCTCGACGCGGATCGCCGCGGACGGGACGCTCTGCGTGCCGGCGGACCCGCTGCCCGTCACAGGATCTTCGCGAGGTGCTCGTCCAGCACGCCGGATGGCGGTGGGCCGAAGCTCACCGCTCGCACGATGCCGTTCCGGTCGAGATAGAAGGTGAGCGGCACGGCGGCCACGCGGTAGGCGTCCACGGTCCGGCCGCCGAGGTCGGGCAGCAGCGGCCACGTCGCGCGCTGGCTCTCCGCGAAGGCCCGTGCGGCGCCCAGGTCGTCGTCGTCCTTGATGACACCAAGGATCTCCAGGCCGGCACCTGCGTGCCGGTCACGCGCAGCCTTGAACAACGGGAACTCGACCTTGCACGGCTCGCAGTAGCTGGCCCAGAAGTTGACGATGACCGGGCGGCCACGGAACTCGGCAAGGCTGAGCCGCCGGCCATCCAGGGTGTCCAGGGTGAAGTCCGGGGCGGGGCGGCCCACCAGCGGGTGTGCGCCGACGACGGTCGTCGCCGGAGTCGTCCCCGGCAGTGAGCCCAGGGCGAATGCCAGCGCGCCGGCGACCAGCACCACGAGCGCCGCCACCACGACGACCCGGGCAGGCGTCAGGCGTCGGACGACGTCATTGTGCGTTGAGGGTCCCCTTCATGTTGGGATGGACGGAGCAGTTGAAGTAGTAGTCGCCACCTTCGAGAGCCGGGACCATGTAGATGACCTGCTTCGGACCCGGGAAGACCTCCCCGAGAAAGACGTTCGGAGCGCTGGCATCGCTTCCGTCGTAGATGGCGACGTTGTGCGGGACCGCCTCCTGATTGTCGAACGAGAGCTCGAATGGCTTGCCTGCGGGCACGGACAGGCGATCGGTGGAGAAGGCCACGTTCTGGGCGCTGATCGCGAGCGGGCCTGTGGGGGCACCGCCGCCGGGGGCGGCGCTCGGTCCCGGGGAGGCGGCGATGGGTCGGGAGATGACCGCGGTGATGACACCTGGGCCGACGATCGCCGCGACGCTGAGGGCGGCGATGACGACGTAGACCTTGACCAGCGACAGCGGGAAGGCGATCCGGGGATCGCGCGTCCGTGGCTCGACGACCGCGCCAGCATCGGTCTGCCGGTATTCGGAACCGGCATCGCGCAGCCAGCCGGCCGCGGCGATGACGCCCATCACCACGCCGCCGAGGATGAGCGCCGGGCCGAGGACCAGCCCGAAGAGGATGAACATGAAGGCGAGCGGAGCGAAGAACGGCCACGGGCTAGGCCCCGGCAGGTGGATGCCCGGGGGCAGCTCGCCCGGCAACCGGTCCGGCACCGAGTTGAGCGCCACGATCGCGGGATGGGCCATGGTGTTGGTGCCTGCCACAGCTGCCGCGCGCGACGCTCGGGGGTCTACCCGGTGACCGGGCTCGAGTGCACCGGCGCCGACACCGGCCGCTACGAGGCCCATGCCGTGGGCTGCCTGCGGGTCGAACGCACCGCCCTCGGTCCGGCGCCACTCGCGCATCGCGTCCCACAGCCAGCCGGCGATGGCGATGAGGCTCACCAGCCCGCCCAGCCCGAACAGCGGCAGGTCGAAGGGCAGCGCGTCCTCCGTTCCCGGCCCGCGCGGCCGAAGGGCCAGAGCCAGCAGGATGAGCGCGGCACCGATGGGCACGACGAAGGGCCAGCGCGAGGGGCCCGGGAGATGGACGCCCGGCGGCAGCGGGCCGTGTGTCAGGCGCGCCGGCACCCGCGTCCGGTTGGGGGCCGCCGCCGCGCGCCAGCGGAGCGCCGTCATCAGCAGGAAGAGCAGCACCAGCATCATCACCGCGAACGGCATGAGGGCGATGAGGTCGCACCAGGCCGGGGTGATGATCTGGCTCAGGAAGTCGAGGAAGGTGGTCCAGAGGTCCTTGGCAGGCTCGGCCGGGGTCTCGGGCATTCGCTGAGGGTCGCCGCTACAGGTCGCGCGAGCCGCGCAGCAGGATGGCGAAGGTGAATGTCATCGCCGCTCCGAGCACTACCAGCAACGTCACGCCGGCGAAGTCCCACAGGTTCGGATATCCGTACTGGACCACGCCGTAGATGACGCCCACGGTCGCGAACAGCACGCCGATGATGATGGCCCGGCGCCAGATCGGCATTCGATCCTCCTAGCGCAGCACGTAGATGACCGTGAACAAAGCGATCCAGACCACGTCCACGAAGTGCCAGTAGATGCTCACCGCCTCGACCGCCACGTGGTGACGTGCGGAGAACTGGCCGGCCAGGCCGCGCATCAGGATGATCGAGATTCCGACCACGCCGCCGAAGACGTGGGCGCCGTGGAATCCGGTCAGCGAATAGAACAGCGAGCCATAGACCCCGCTGTTGATGCCGAAGTGGAGCGTCGAATAGTCGTACAGCTGCAGGCACAGGAACACGATCCCGAGGATCAGGGTGACGGTAAGCGCCCGGTTCATCGCCCGGCGATCGCCCCGGCGGATCGCCCAGACCGCGAA
>JACDBP010000037.1 GCA_013694835.1 Chloroflexota bacterium | reverse complement strand
GTTCGGACGAGGACGCGAGCGGAAGGGACCCGGACCTTGCCGCCACGGCATCCGATGACGCGGTGCGGTTCCTCGCGACGCCGATCGCCATCGCGGCCGCCGCGATGGGATCACAGGTCGAGGTGGTGGGGAGCATCGGCGACGACCCGGAGGGCGACGACGTGGTGGTCGCCCTGGGTCGTGCAGGTGTGGGACACGCGGCCCTGCTGCGGGACCCGGCTGGTCGAACACCGGTGGTCCCGAAGCCGCCCGGCGAGGAGCGACCGCTGCCGAGGCTGGAGGCCGAGGACGTCCACCTGGGCCTGGGCTACCTCGTGGAGTACCGGGTCCTGGTGTTGGCCGAGCCGCTGGCCGCCGAAGCGGAGCGTGTCGCCATCGAGGCGGCGCAGTACCACGGGGCCGCGATCACGGCGATCGTAACGCCTGGCGCTGCCCTGAGCGAGGCGCTCGCGACGGCCGCGACGGTGCTGGAAGCGCCGTCGGAGGGCAGCTCGAGGTTCGCCGACCTCGTCGGCAGGTTCGCCGCTGCGCTCGACCGCGGCGCCGACGCTGAGTCGGCGTTCGCGGATGCCGTCCGTTCCAGCGGTTGGGAGCGTGCCCCGGCGTGACCGGCGACGCGGGGAGGGAAGCGGGGGTCGAACCCCTCGTGGTCCACGGCGATGGCATCCTTGGCTACGACTTCGGGCCGGCGCACCCACTGACACCGCGCAGGTTCGGGCCCGGGATCTCGCTGATGCGCGAGACCGGCGCGTCGCACTTCCTGGAGCCACGCCTTGCCACCGACGAAGAGCTGGCCAGACTCCACCGGCCCGACTACGTCGCGACGGTGCGCCGGTTCGCGAGCGACCCCGGACTGCCGCCACGGATGGGGATCGGCCCAGGTGACTGTCCGGCCTTCCGCGGCATGCATGAGGCGTCGGCGCTGGTCGCTGGCGGATCGATCGAGGCGATGGACCGCATCCTGGCCGGCACCGAGCAGCACGCCTTCCAGCCGGCAGGCGGGCTCCACCATGCGATGGCTGCGCGGGCCAGTGGCTTCTGCATCTACAACGACGTCGCCCTTGCCATCGCGCGAGCACGCGACGCCGGGCACCGGGTACTGTACGTGGACCTGGACGTTCACCACGGCGATGGGGTCCAGTCTCTCTTCTGGGACGATCCCGAAGTGCTGACGCTGTCCATCCACGAGACCGGCGAGGCACTGTTCCCGGGCACCGGCTCGCTGGAGGAGACGGGTGGCCCGGATGCGCCCGGTTCGGCGATCAACGTGCCGCTCGAGCCGGGGAGCGGCGATCGATCATGGCTCCATGCCGTGGAGACGATCGTCCCGGCGGCCGCGAAAGCGTTCCGACCGACGATGCTCGTGACGCAGCATGGTTGTGACTCGCACGCCTTCGACCCCCTCGCCCACCAGCGAGTGACGACAACTGCCTATGCCCGGGCGACCTCGTTGCTCGACGAGCTCGCCCATCGCCACGCCGAGGGTCGCTGGTTCGCAACGGGCGGCGGCGGGTACGACGTCTACCGGGTGGTGCCCCGGTCGTGGTCCTTGGTCTGGCTTGCCCAGGCACACCGCGAGCCGCCCGCCGAGACGCCCGTCGCGTGGCGCGAGCGCTGGGCGGACGAAGCAGCCGGGTTCGGTCAGTCGCCGCTTCCGGCGACGTACCTGGACGCACGCGACCTGGTTGCATCGGACCCCGACCAGCTCTTCGAACGCGATCGCAGCATCGTGGAGCAGGCGCTCTCGGCGTGGCTCATCATCAGCGGAGGCGACCGATGACCGAGACGACCGCGGCAGTGCTGGCCACGTCGCGTCCATCCCTAACGCTCGACCGGCGGCAGGGAACGCGGCCCGTGCCCTCGAGCGGCGGGATGGGCGAGGTCGCGGAGTCGGAGTGGATCGGCGGGACGGCACGTACGGCATGCCTTGGGATACGGGTCTGGTGCCGTAGCCCATGTGCTACAGTCGTGCCATGGAACGCATCGGCATCCGTGAGCTGCGCAACAACGCCAGCCGCGTCGTGCGTCGCGCGCAGGCGGGCCACAGGATCGTCATCACGGTCGACGGGGTGCCGGCGGCGCGCATCGGACCGCTCGATGACGGTCATCCGGACCGGACGCTGGATGACCTGATCGCGGCCGGACTGGTGATCCCGCCCCGGACGACCGTCCCGCCTGCGCGGCCTCACCCCGTGCCCGCTCCGAGCGGGGAGTCAAGCATCGAGGTCCTTCGGCGGGATCGCGATCGCTGATGCTCTTCCTGGACACCTCCGCTCTCCTCAAGCGATACATCGACGAGGCCGATACACCGCTCGTGCTCGAGTCGATGGACGCGGATCGCGACTGGTACGCGTCGGCGCTCGCCTATGCCGAGGCCGAGGTCAACCTCTGTCGCCTTGGGCTGGTGGGTACGGCAGGAGAGCCCATCCATCGACGGCTCGCGGATGACTGGGAGCGGTTCCGTGTGGTGCCCGTTGACGCCGCATGCCTCTTTCGTGCGGCTGAGATCGGCTGTACTCGCGGGGTGCGGACAGCGCATGCCATCCACCTTGCCGCCGCCGATCGGCTGCCAAGGCCCCTCGCGTTCCTGACGTTCGACCGACGGCAGGCAGTCGCCGCCCGCGCCCTCGGAGTGGACGTGATGGGCGCGGCTCCGGGATCGGGCTGAAGCCGCCAGGGGCCATCGCCGTGGGCGGCGAGCGCCGATCGCGCCCGTCCAACGTCACCATCGCGGCCCTCTTCAGGCCAGCTGGACCCAGCTGCTGCCGCCCTTGCAGAACCAGAGGCGCTACCAACTTCGTCCCATGGGCCGATGGTCCGATGGGCCGATGGCCGTGGGCATCGCGTCACGTGAGCTCACCGCGACCTCTATAGAACACTTGTTCTAGCTCTCGCCCGCGCCTATACTCGCGACCCGTGCCACGCAAGTCCGCCCCTCGAGCCGAGCGAGGTGGCCCGCCGACCGACCCGCTCGCGCCGTTCACGTCCGCCACCCGTGACTGGTTCGCGGCGTCCTTCGATGAGCCGACGGCAGCCCAGGCCCAGGGCTGGCCGGCCATCGCCGCGGGGGACCACACGCTGATCTGCGCGCCCACGGGCAGCGGCAAGACCCTTGCGGCGTTCCTCTGGTGCATCGATCGCCTGATGACGGGGCCGCCGCCCGTCGACCGATTGCGTCGCCTCCGCACGCTCTACGTCTCCCCGCTCAAGGCGCTCGTCCACGACGTCGACCGGAACCTGCGTTCACCGCTGACCGGGATCGCTCTCGCCCGACAGGCCCGTGGCGATGGACCACGTGAGATCCGGGTCGGGATGCGCACGGGCGACACTCCCGCCGAGGAGCGGCGCGCGTTCGGCAAGGCCCCGCCCGACATCCTGGTGACGACCCCGGAGTCGCTCTACCTGCTGCTCACCTCTGCGGCTCGCGAAGCCCTGCGCGGCATCGAGTGGGTCATCGTCGACGAGATCCATGCCCTCGCCGGCACGAAGCGCGGGGCGCATCTGGCGCTGTCTCTCGAGCGCCTGGAAGTGCTGACCGACCGGCCGCCGCAGCGCATCGGTCTCTCCGCCACCCAGCGGCCGCTGAGCACCGTCGCCGCCTTCCTCGGTGGCCGGCAGCCCGGCGATCCGGCGGCGACGCGGCCCGACTCATCGGAGCCAGCGACGGGACCTGCGCCGAGCCGCCCGGTCACGATCGTCGACGCCGGTGTCCGCAAGCCCCTCGAGCTCGAGGTCATCGTGCCCATCGAGGACATGAGCCGCATCGGCGAGGCGATCCCCCTGGACGAGGCGCCAGGTGGTCCGGCCGCCGGCCCGGAAGCCCGGACCAGCATCTGGCCCGCCATCCACCCACGGATCCTGGAGCTGATCCGGTCCCATCGGAGCACGATCGTCTTCGTCAACAGCCGGCGGCTGGCGGAGCGGCTCGCCCAGCGGCTCAACGAGCTGGCCGGCGAGGAGCTCGTCCGGGCGCATCACGGCAGCCTCGCGCGCGAGCAGCGGGTCGGCATCGAGGAGGCACTCAAGGAGGGGAGGCTCCCCGCGCTGGTGGCCACGAGCTCGCTCGAGCTCGGCATCGACATGGGTGCCGTGGACCTCGTGATCCAGGTCGAGTCGCCGCTGTCGGTCGCGTCGGGGCTCCAGCGCATCGGGCGCGCGGGCCACCACGTCGGCGAGCCGTCGAAGGGCGTGATCTTCCCCAAGTACCGCGGAGACCTGCTCGAGACGGCCGTCATCACGCGGCGGATGCGCGACGGCTCGATCGAGCCGACGGTCATCCCGCGCAACCCGCTCGACGTGCTCGCACAGCAGCTCGTGGCCGCGGCCACGGAGCGCGAGTGGTCCGTGGATGATCTGTACGCGCTGGCGCGCCGTGCCGAGAACTTCGCCGAGCTGGGCCGTGAGAGCTTCGAGGCCGTGCTGGGCATGCTCGCCGGCCAGTACCCCGCCGACGAGTTCGCCGAGCTCAAGCCGCGGGTCATCTGGGACCGGGTGACGGGCATGGTCCACAGTCGTCGCGATGCCAGGACGGTGGCGATCCTGTCCGGCGGCACCATCCCGGACCGTGGCCTGTTCGGCGTCTTCCTCGCCGATGGCACCGAGGGCGAGGATGGACGCGGGCCGGGCACGAAGGCCCGTGACGCGCGGGCGGGTGGGCGGCGGGTCGGCGAGCTCGACGAGGAGATGGTCTACGAGGCGCGCGCGGGTGAGGTCATCCTGCTTGGCGCGAGTGCGTGGCGGATCGAACAGATCACCCACGACCGCGTCCTGGTGTCGCCGGCGCCCGGCGAGCCGGGCAAGATCCCCTTCTGGAAGGGAGATGGCATCGGTCGGCCGATCGAGCTCGGGCGCGCCTTGGGCGCGTTCACCCGCGAGATGGGCGAGGCGCTGGCGGGCGGCGAGGGGACCCGGGCGCAAGCGGTCACCCGACTTCGCGAGCTGCACGACCTGGATGAGCTGGCGGCCGAGAACCTGCTCGCGTACCTGGCGGAAGAGCTCGAGGCGACCGGCGCCCTGCCGACGGATCGGACGATCGTGCTGCAGCGCTTCCGCGACGAGCTGGGCGACTGGCGGATCTGCCTCCTCTCGCCGTTCGGCGCGCGGGTGCACGCGCCGTGGGCGCTGGCGATAGAAGCCCGGCTTCGCGAGACGCTGGGGCTCGAGGTGCAGCCCATCTGGTCGGACGACGGGATCGTCATCCGCCTGCCGGCCACCGACGACAGCGGGGCGCTGGCCTATGCACGAGCCGATGGGTTCGTGGACCTCGACGATCCGGCGGCGGCTGACGGCGACCGAGGAGCCGGCAACGAACCTGACGCCCCGTGGGCTGGCGCCGGTCGTGGGTTCGGATCCGATGCGATGGGCCCGGGGCTGACCGGGCTCGCCGGGGCAGCTGGGGCGTCCGCCGCGGAGTCGGCCGTGCTCATCGAGTCAGACAGCGTCGAGGAGCTGGTCGTCGGCGCGGTCGGCGGTTCGGCGCTCTTCTCCAGCCGCTTCCGCGAGAACGCTGCGCGGGCGCTGCTGCTGCCACGACGCCGGCCGGGCCTGCGCCAGCCGCTGTGGCAGCTGCGCCAACGGGCGGCCCAGCTGCTGAGCGTCGCCAGCCGGTATGGCTCGTTCCCGATCATCCTCGAGACCTACCGGGAGTGCCTCCAGGACGTCTTCGACCTGCCTGCATTGCGCGAGGTCCTGAGCGGCATCGAGAAGCGGGAGATCCGCCTTGTCAGCGTCGAGACCCCGCGCGCATCCCCGTTCGCGTCGTCGCTGCTGTTCGATTACATCGCCGCCTACATGTACGAGGGCGACCAGCCGCTGGCCGACCGGCGGGCACAGGCGCTGGCGCTCGACCGCGACCTCCTCCGAGAGCTGCTCGGCGCGGAGGAGCTGCGCGAGCTGCTCGATGCCGACGCGCTCGCCGAACTGGAGCTGGAGCTCCAGGCCCTGACCGATGAGCGTGCGGCAGGTTCGGTGGACCAGGTCCACGACCTGCTGCGCCGGCTCGGAGATCTGAGCACGATGGAGGTCGCGGACCGGGTACGCGGTCCGGATCCGGGCACGCGGTCGCGGGTGGCCGGCGAGTGGCTGGAGGCGCTCGCCGCCGATCGGCGGGCGGTCGCGGTGCGCGTCGCCGGGGAGCGACGGTGGATCGCCGCGGAGGAGAGCGGCCGATATCGGGACGGCCTCGGCGTGGCGCCACCGCCCGGCGTCCCGTTCGTCTTCCTGGCGCCGACCCATGACGCCCTGGGCGGCCTCCTGGCGCGATGGTCTCGCCATCACGGGCCCTTCCTGACCCCGGCTCCGGCCCTTCGATGGGGCCTGCCGGTCGGCGTCGTGGAGACCGCGCTGGAGCGAGCCCTCGCGGCGGGCACACTCGTCCGCGGCGAGTTCCGGCCGGGCGGCGTGGAGCGCGAGTGGTGTGACCCCGATGTGCTGCGGCTGCTCCGGCGGCGGTCGCTGGCGAGGCTGCGGCGCGAGGTCGAACCGGTCGAGCCGGCCGCTTTCGGACGATTCCTGCCCGGCTGGCACGGCATCGGGAGCGCTGCAGCTGGCCTCGAGCGGCTGGCCGACGTGATCGCCCAGCTCGAGGGATTGCCGCTCCCGGCGAGCGTGCTCGAGCGCGACATCCTGCCGGCGCGCGTGCGCGGGTATCACCCGCGGCTGCTCGACGAGCTCGGTGCGGCGGGCGAGGTCGCGTGGATCGGCCACGGATCGCTGGGACGTGACGACGGCCGCATCGCCCTGTACCGGCCGGACCGGCTCGCCCTGTTGCTGCTCGGCCGCGGGTCGGACCCGTTGCCGGAGCACCCTGCAGTGCCGGAGCATCCTGCGGTGCCGGAGCACCCTGCCGCGGATCAGCCGGACGCCGATGACTGGCTCCGGTCAGCCCTGCGGGACCAGCTCGGGGCGCGCGGCGCGTCCTTCTATCGCGACCTGCTGGCCGCAGCCGGTCGAGCCGCGGTGGTTGGCAAGCGGCGCGTCCCATCGG
>JACDBP010000403.1 GCA_013694835.1 Chloroflexota bacterium | reverse complement strand
GACCACGGCTGCGCTGGCCGAGCCGGGGGGGCTTCCGGCGCTGGTGGCGCTCGGCAGGGCCGGCGCGATCGACGCAGCCGACGACGAAACGCGTGGTGGCTGCGTGGTGGCTGGCGGGGGTGGCGTCGCTGGCTGGGTGGTGATGGACGGCGGCGGCTTCGCAGATGGCTGCGAGGTCACCGATGGCGCGGTCCAGTCCGAGGGCAGCGGACCCGGCGGTGCGGGCCGTGGTCCGACAGCGGCTGCGGCGCCGCCACGCATATCGGCGATCCAGGCCGCACTGAACGCAGCGAGATCGGCGCCCGTGGCGGACCGGAAGGCGTCGTCGTCGCTGACGCCCGCGGCATAGCTCCGGATGAGCTTCACCAGCGTCTCCTGGCCATAGCGCCGGACGAAGAAGTCGACGGCAGCCACGCTCTCCGCATAGCCGAGGAAGAAGCCGTCACGATCGGCCGGGAACTGGAGGGCCAGCCCGTCGAGCGGGATCAGCGTGGAGCTCCGCCCGGCCAGCTCGACGCGAGCTCGCCAGTCGGCGCTGTAGCCGCCGGGCTCGAGGTACACCGCCAGGCCCTCGTTGAGCCACTTCGGCGGGAAGTGGTACGGGTTGTCCGAGGCCGTTCCGAACACGAGGTGCGTGAGCTCGTGCGGGATGACGCTGTCGATCCACGAGGAACCGATCTCGGAGGGCCTGATGAGCGCGAACAGCGTCCGGATGCTCGGCACGGCGCGTCCGCCGACGTTCTCGCGCGTGCCAGGTCCCATCGCCTCGCGGAACGAGGACTCGTCGGCGTAGATGAAGAAGTCGACCGGCTCCGTCTCGGTCACGCCGAGGAGTGCGGTCGCCTTCGCCAGCCCTTCGTCGCCGACCTTCAGGGCACGGTCCGCGAACGCGTCATCGCCCTGGTACCAGTGGAGCCGGATGAGGGCGCCCTCGCGGACGCGCCACTGGAAGCGCTGGTCGCTGACCGTGAATCGCTGCTCGTCGCTGACCGCCGGCCCGACGGTGGTCGTGACTCGAAAGCGATAGAGGAACGTCGTGTTGGGCAGGGTGTGACCACGATCGACGACGGTGGCCGTGTAGCGACCGTTCCCGGCATCGGACACCTCTGCGACCGAGACGAGATCGCCCTCGTCGCGCGGTCCGTGGCGCAGCAGCTCCACCCGGCCGGGCGGCGTCGCGCTGGTGAAGCCGATGGTGAAGGAGGTCGATCCACCGAGCGTCGCCGTGGCCGTCGGCTGGTCGAAGGTCACCTCAGGGGCTGCCGCGACCGCCGATGCGGCGACCGGCCCGAAGCTGGCGAAGAGGAGCGCGGCGAGCAGCGGTAGCTCAGGTACCCAGCTGCGACGCGACACCGACCTCATCGCTGGCCGCCCTGGTCTTCCCATGCCAGCCCGGCCAAGCGGATGAGGCCGACGCCCGACTGTGCCGCTCCCAGCAGCCCATCGCGACTGAGAGCCCAGCCCTCCGTGTAGCTCACGGGGATGACGGGAACTTCGCTCTGAACGATCCGTTGGGCGGCGTCGTACCAGCGGGTCTGTTCCGCGAGGTCGTCGGTGGCCGCGGCCCGCTCCAGCGCGTCGTCGAACTCGATGTTGCTCCAACCGCCGTAGTTGTTGCTGCTGCCCGTCTCGAGCAACAGCCCCAGGAAGTCATGGGGGGCCGGGTAGTCGGCGATCCAGACCAGGCTCCAGAAGGCGGGCGGCTCCTCGATGAGACGCCGAAAATACTCGTCGGACTCCAGCGCCTCCACCCTGATGGCGATGCCGAGCTCAGCCTTGAGCTCGCGGGCGATCGCCTCCCCGAACCCTCCGTCGGACTGGAGCGTGACTTCCGGGAACCCGGCTCCCCCGGGGAAACCGGCCGCAGCGAGCTCCGTGCGCGCCGCGGCGGGATCGAACGCCGGGCTGTAGTCGGCCTCTCCGCGGGCGGGGATGCCCGCGGGCACGAGCGAGGTCGCCACGGCATCGTTGTCGCTGCCGCCGACAGCGACGAGACGGTCCCAATCCACGGCACCGGCGATCGCTCGGCGGACACGGGCGTCGTCGAATGGAGGCTTGCGGGTATCGAATCCGTTGTACAGCACCGAGAAGGTCTCCTGGCGCCTGAGCTGGGGACCGAGCTTCGCGTCAAAGCGCAGCCAGGACCAGTCGAGCACGCTCGACGGAGAGGACCCGAGCGACACGTGGTCCAGGTCCCCGCGCGAGAACAGCTCCGTCGCGCTCTGACCCTCCAGGTCGGTGACGACCTCGATGGTCTTCAGCCGCGGCTCGCCCGCCCAGTAGTTCGGGTTGGCGCGCAGCGTGATGACCGTCTCAGTCTGCGCAACCGGCACGTAGCCACCGGACCCGATGAACGACGCGGGCAGCGTCGCCGAGCGGTACGCGTCGCCCATCTCCGGTGACACGATGGCCAGTGATGGTGAGGCCGTTACGCTCAGGAAGTAGCTCGCCGGCCGCCGGAGCTCCACGACGATCGTGTCACCTTCGGCTCGCAGCCCGACGGCTTCGCGGGGACCCGTTCCGCGCAGGTACTCGGTCGCTCCGCGCACGTCGGCCAGCAGGCTCGACAGCGGGGATGGTCGCGCGGGATCGAGCAGCCGCAACCAGCTGGCCACGACGTCGCCCGCGCCGATCGGACGGCCGTCGCTGTACATGATGCCCGGGCGGAGCATGAAGACGATTCGCCTCCCAGCATCCTGGACCGACCAGGCACGTGCCAGGGCCGGCTGGACGCGGCTCTCGGCGTCGAACGCCGTGAGTCCCTCGAACACCTGCGCGAGGGTGCCCGCACTCGCGGCATCGCCTTGCAGCGCGGGATCCCACGTCCCGGGCGCGGCGCCCGTGATGCGGAGATCGACCCCGGCGCTGCGGCCGACGGACGTGCTGCCCGGCTGGGCGGGGCGACCGACGGCATCGATCACCATCCCGCCGACGAAGGCCACGATGACCACCAGCGCGACGAACGCGAGGACGAGGGCACGGCCGCGGGAGCGCGGCGGGTCGGGCGGCACACCCCAGCCGGGCGGCGCACCCCAGCCGGGCGGCTCCGATGGCGTGGTCGCCGCGCCCCGAGGATGTGGCTCCACGACCGGAGTCTAGGGGTAGGCGGGCCGGGGCAGGACTTCGGAGCCGGCGGGCCGAGACCGAGGTCAGCAACCCAGGGTGCGGCCGTCAGCGAGCGCCGTCGCGCCAATGGCTATCCGACGTCACGCGGCTCGGCTAGCATCTCCCCGAACCGCACATCGTTCTCGGGGAGAGGGACCGTGGCCGACTGCTCCAATTGTCGTGCGACGCTGCCGGCCGACGCAGCGTTCTGTCCGAAATGCGGAACACCCGCACCGAGCCTCCGAGCGGAGGTCGCCGGGACCGCCGCAGCGGACGAAGACGCCACGCGGCCCCAGCCGACCGCCGCGCCACCGTCGCCACTGCCCTACCCTGCACCGCCGCCATACCAGCCATCGCCGGGGTCGCCATCCTCGACC
>JACDBP010000385.1 GCA_013694835.1 Chloroflexota bacterium | reverse complement strand
GCGCCACGCCGATCTGGGGCGCCGCGAGTCCGACCCCCGGCGCCGCTCGCATCGTCTGGGTCAGGTCGTCGAGCAGCTCGTGGAGGTACCTTCCGAAGCTGTCGACCGGCTTGCCCTTGAGGCGGAGCCGGGCGTCGCCGAGCATCACGATGGGCTGGATCGTCACGGCCGGGAGTATAGCCAACCAGCCTCAGAGGAGACTCTCGGGGTCCACGTCGATGCTCCAGGGCGCGCCCGGATCCTCGCCCAGCACCGCCATCGGGTCGGCGCCGCGGAGGATGAGATGGAAGCGCCAGCGGCCGCCACGCCGCGCGACGTAGGCCGGCGCCGGACCCAGCACGGAGGTCGCGCCGCCGAGTCCTGCGGCGCGCTCCCGAAGGCGCTCGGCCATCGCACTGGCGGTTCGTTCGGCCGCAGCATGGTCCTCGAGGGCGACCGTGAGCTTGACGATTGACCCGTACGGCGGCGACCCGAACGCGCGGCGGACCTCCAGCTCGGCGTCGTAGAAGCCCTCGGCGTCACCTTCTGCCAGCGCTCGCAGCACGGGATGGTCGGGCAGGTACGTCTGGACGATGGCACGGCCGGGTCGCTCCCCGCGACCGGCACGCCCGACGGCTTGGACGAGCATCTGGTACGTGCGCTCCGCGGCGCGCTCGTCGGGCAACGTCAGCGCCACATCCGCGGAGACGATCCCGACGAGGGTCACCTGGGGTACATCCAGACCCTTGGTCACGAGCGTCGTGCCGACGAGCACGTCAAGCTCACCGTCGGAGAAGCGATCGATGACCTGTTCGGCCATGCCCTTTCGTTCCGCGACATCGCGGTCCAGCCGCCCGATCCGGAGCTGCGGGAAGCGGGCACGAACCTCCGTCTCCACGCGTTGCGTCCCTCCGCCGAGGTAACGGATGCGCGAGGAGCCACAGGCCGGGCAACGGCGGGCGACCGGCGCGGTGGCGCCGCAGTGGTGGCATCGCAGCACCACTCCTGAAGCGTGGAACACGAGTGGTCGCCGGCATTCCGGGCAGATCTGGACGTAACCACAGTCGCGGCAGAGCACGACCGAAGCGGTGCCACGACGGTTCAGGACCAGGATCGCCCGGTCGCCGGCGGCGAGGTCCAGGGCGCTGACAGCGTCGACCAGGGCCGCCGAGAGGAGCCCCCGGTTCCCCTCGGCGAGCTCCGCTCGCAGGTCCACGATCTCGACGGGCGCTGCCGTGCCTGCCAGCCGCTCCGGGAGGCGGACGTGCTCCAGCTCCCCGCGCCGGGCACGGCCGAGCGAGACGACATCGGGCGTGGCACTGCCGAGGATGACCGGCGCCGCTGCCAACCGACCAAGTGCCAGCGCGACATCGCGCGCCTGGAGCCGTGGCGTTCGGTCCGACTTGTAGGCCGCGTCGTGCTCCTCGTCGACGATGATGACGCCGGGGTCGGCCAGCGGCGCCACCACCGCCATGCGCGTCCCGACGACGACCCGTACCTCCCCTGCCCGGATCCGGCGCCATTCGTCGGCGCGCTCTCCCTCGCTCAGTCCGCTGTGGAGCATCGCGACCTGCTCACCGATGTCTGCCCGGATGCGATCCACGAGCGGCAGCGCCAGACCGATCTCCGGCACCAGCAGGAGTGCCTCCCGCCCCGCCGCGAGTGCCGCAGCAACGGCCGCCGCATAGACCGCGCTCTTGCCGGAGGCCGTGACCCCCTGCAGCAGCACACCGATCGGCCGTCGCTCCCGGATCGCGACGACGAGGCGCTCGACCACGGCGTTCTGGTCCGCGGTCAGTGGTGCTCCGGCAGGTCGGGTGCCGATCGGCCTCTCCGTGCGACCCGGGAAGGGACGCCGCGGGCGGGCGACGGTGCTGAGCTCCAGGAGGCCGCGTCCCGCCAACCCCGAGACCGCACTGGCTCCGTGGCGCTCGGCCAGACGTGCCGCTGCCTCGTCGAACGGCGCGCCGTCTGAAGCGAGCTCTGCGAGGAGCGCCCGCTGGCGATGGCCGAGCGGCCGGCCAGGGTTCCCCTCCCCTTTCGCCAGCCACGCGGCCGCGGCCCGGCCCTCCTGGGTGAGCTGGGCACGGCGCTGGAAGCGGGGCGTCGCTTCCGCTGAGCGGAGCGCCCATCCCAGGTCCAGGAGACCCGCGCGTTGGGCTACTCGGAGTTGTGGTGCAACCGACCCGCGGCCGATCCCCGCCGGGAGATCGCCGACGGCGATGCCGGCCGCTCCCGCGGCCCGTACCGCAGCGAAGAGCCGCGGGTCGATCGCTCCCTCTCCGACTCCGCCACCCCCATCACCGAGCCACTCGGCGACGCCGGGCCGCACGCGTGCCACCAGCTCGAGCCGTTCCAGGATCCCCGGCGGGAGCATCGCCCGGATGACCATGGCCGGCGGCGTCAGGTAGTGCCGCGCGATGTGCTCGGCGAGTCGGAGGCCGAGGGGCGGCAGGAGTGGGCCGTCAGATCGGACACGTTCCAGGACCGGTTTCGGGTCGATCCCGGGCGGTGCGACAGCTTCTCGCAGCACCACCCCGAGCGCCTGGCGCCGGCCGTATTCGACCAGCACGGCCTCACCCGGCTGGAGCGGCTCGAGCGCCGGCGGGACCCGGTAGCTGAAGGTCCGCCCGCCGGCGATGCCCGGTGCATCGACGGCCACCTCGACATGCCTGGCACCCTCGACGCCCTGCCCATCCACCGGCTCGCCTCCCGACGTCGGGCCTACAGCGCCACCCGCCGCTCCGGGTGACGGGTGTGCTCGTCCGCGATGATGCGGTCGATCGTCCGCGCCGTCCGGTCGACGCCGCCTTCGTGGTTGACCACGACATGGTCGTACAGCGGCTCCATCGCCAGCTCGTTGTCCGCGTCGCGCGTGCGCCGGGCGATCTCCTCGGCCGTTTCGGCGCCGCGCTTGAGCAGGCGTGCCAGGAGGATCTCACGCGAGGGTGGCTTGACGAAGATCGTCACGGCACTCGGGGCCAGGGCCCGGATCGCCCTGGCACCCTTGACATCCAGCTTGCAGATCGCGTCGCGACCGCCGGCCAACGCCTCCATGACCTGGTCACGCGGCGTGCCGTACCAGTTGCCGTGGTTGTTCGCCCACTCCAGCAGCGCCCCGGAGTCGCGCAACTGCTCGAAGCGGGCCATGTCGAGGAAGTGATAGTCGACGCCGGGCCGCTCTCGCTGCCGGGGCCTGCGCGTCGTGACGGTGGTCACGAAGTGGCGGTCGTCCTTGCTGTGACGCTTCCGGAGCGTGGCAAGGACCGTGTCCTTGCCCACGCCCGATGGCCCGGAGATGACCAGCAACAGGGCACCCGCTGCGCCCATGAACCGTGCGCTCACGCCGGGTGCCCCGCCGCCGTGGCACGCAGCCGGTCCAGCACCGACTCCAGTCCGACCGGCAGTGGCGCCATGACCCGGATGAGGCGGTCGCCCGTGGGCGCCGCCAGCTCCAGGCGCCAGGCGTGCAGGAAGAGGCGCTCCAGGCCATCCGGACCTTTCCGCGCCCGGCCCGTGGCGTAGACCGGGTCGCCGGCGACAGGGTGGCCGATCGAGGCGAGGTGGACCCGGATCTGGTGCGTGCGCCCGGTCACCAGGTCCAGCTCCAGCAGCGACCAGGTCCCTTCTCGTCCGCTTGCGAACCGCTCCCGGACGCGGTAGCTGGTGACGGCGGCGCGACCGTCCGGCACCACAGCCATCCGCATCCGCTGTTTCGGGTCGCGGCCGATCGGCGCCTCGATCCGACCGGCCGCCGCGCCGGGCTGGCCCTGGACGAGCGCCAGGTACGTCTTCTTGACGCGCCGTGCCTTGAGCTGCGCCATCAGATGAGCCTGCGCGGCGTCGTGCTTGGCGACCATGATCAGGCCGCTCGTGTCCCGGTCGAGCCGGTGGACGATGCCCGGTCGCGCCACGCCACCGATGCCGCCGAGGTCGCCGTCGCCGAAGTGGCCGAGGAGCGCGTTCACCAGCGTGCCCCGGTCGTGGCCCGGCGCAGGGTGGACCACCAGGCCGGCCGGCTTGTCGATGACCACCAGGTCGTCATCCTCGTAGACGACGCTGAGGGGGATGTCCTCCGCCTCTGCCTCGAGCTTTACGACCGGCGGGACATCGAGCTCGAGCGTCATGCCGGGCTCCAGCACGCGGTTCGCCTTGACCGCTGCTCCCGCCAACGTCAGCCGTCCGTCGGCGATGAGCCGCTGGACGTAGGCCCGCGAGAGCCCCGATGCGTCCGCCACGAACCGGTCGGCTCGCGATCCCGCCGCAGTGGCGGGGACCTCGACGCTGAACTTGCCCACCGCCACCGCGCTCACCGGCCGACCGGGTCCGAGCCGGCCGCCGTGGAGGGCGGTGCGGCCGACGCGGCAGGATCCGCCGAACGCCAGCGGTCGCCGAGGACGCTGAGTGCCAGCAGCAGCACGACCGCGATGCTGATCGCCGAATCGGCGACGTTGAACGTGTAGAAGCGCAAGGAGCCGATCCCGGTGTCCACGAAGTCGATCACGTGCCCGAACCGGAGCCGGTCGACGAGGTTGCCGAGCGCCCCACCGAGCAGCAGGCCCAGGGCCACCGTGAGCACGGTCGGTCCGGTCCTGCCGGTCCGGGACTGGTAGACGACGATCAGCCCGATGACCGCGAGGCTGGCCAGCGCGAGGATCGGTGCGCTCGAGCCGAAGAGGCCGAAGATGCCACCGTCGTTGTAGCTCTTGGCGATCCGGACGAGGTCGCCGAGGATCGGGGTCGGGGCGTCCAGACCGGCGACGGGGGCGTGCGTCCAGGCGAGCCGGAAGCTCGATTCGACCCAGGTCTTGACGAGCTGGTCGGCGACGAGCACCGCGCCCGCGAGTGACGCGAAGACCGCCCAGCGACGCCGCGTCCGGCGCCGGCTCGCGTCCGTGTCGTGCGACCCCACTACGGCTCCGCACCCGCGGAGGCGGAAGCCGCCGGCGGACGGCAGCGGCGCAGGGTCACCCGCACCAACCCGCCGGAGAGGGCCAGCTCGGCGCCTGCGTCTCCATCCGGCAGCGCGTCAGATGTGTGGATCTGGACGGCCAAGGTGTCGGCGGCGATCTTGGCCAGGTGCGGCGACAGCGCTTCGCGCGCCTCCGCCGGTCCAGCGACCCAGACCTCGATCCGGTCGTCGAGCGCCAACTCGGCCTGCTTGCGCAGGTCCTGGATCGCGCGACTCAGCTCCCGGGCGTCACCCTCGGCCCGGAGGTCGTCATCGATCACCGTGTCGATCACGACCACGATCCCCTCGTCGTGCGCGACCGCGGTGCCCGGACGCGGCGTCGCCAGGATCTCGACCTCGTCGGCCGCCAGCTCCACACCGGCCAATCGGACACCGCCGCCGGGCAGGAACTCCACATCGCCGGCACGCGCCGCCACCATGATCGCCGGGATGGCCGACCCGAGCCGCTTGCCGATCTTCGGGAGGAGCGGCTTGACCCGCCGCTCCACCAGCTCAGACTCGTCGCCGATCAGCTCCACGCGGCGCACATTCGTCTCATCGGCGATGAGTGCGAGCATCGCCTCGGTGTCCTCCGGCGAGATGCCGACCGCCAGCATGCCTCCAGGCAGCGCCAGCCAGAGCGTCCCGAGCGGCTGGCGGACCTTGAGGCCCGACTGCGAACGGAGCGTCCGGACCAGCTCGACCGCCCGGACCACACTGGTCATCGCCCGCTCCAGCGATCCCTCGCGCGACGGCGCCAGCTCCTCGTCGGGCCATGCCGTCAGGTGCACGGAGGCGTCCTCGCCCTCCAGCGACCCGACCAGCACGCCGTACATCCGCTCGGCAAGGAACGGCAGGATCGGCGCGAGGATCCGGGTGAGCCCGACCAGCGCGCCATGCAGCGCGACGAACGCGGCGTCGCGGTCGGCCGGGTCACCGTTCCGCGAGAAGCGGCGGCGGCCGCGGCGCAGGTACCACTGCGAGAGCTCGTCGATGTGGGTGGAGATCGCCTGCGAGGCGGCGCGGGTGTCGAAGTCGTCCAGGTCCGCGCGGACGGAGGCGGCCAGGGCTGCCGTCCGGGAGGCGATCCACCGGTCGAGCACGTTCGACGCGCCGGCCCCGGTCCCGGCGGCACCCGGGCCGGGGCGCCACCCGGCCAGCCGCGCGTACGTGACGAAGAAGACGAACACGTTCCAGAGCACCAGCAACTCGCGACGGGCCTCGTCCGTTGCGTGATAGCCGAAGAGCAGGTTGTCCTCGGGCCTCGCCTTGGCGTACGTCCAGCGCATCACGTCCGCGCCGATGCGCTCGGCAGCATCGTTGAACTCGATCGAGTTGCCCGAGGACTTGTGCATCGGCCGGCCGTCCTCGGCGAACAGCGTCATGTAGCCGAAGATCGTCCTGAACGGCGGTTCCCGGCGGAGCACCGTGCTCATCGCGAGCATCGAGTAGAACCAGTTGCGGAACTGGCCGGGCAAGCTTTCGGAGATGAAGTCGGCCGGGAACCACTGGCGCCAGTACTCCGGCTCCTCGCGGTAGTGGAGCGTGGAGAACGGCACGATCCCCGCGTCCAGCCAGGGATTGCCGACGTCCGCGATCCGCGAGACCGGCTTGCCGCATGACCGGCACGCGATCTTCACCTCGTCCACGTACGGGCGGTGCGGCGTATGGCCCTCGAAGCGCTGCCAGCCCTCCACCGCACGCTGGCGCAGCTCGTCGCGCCCGCCGACGACATCGAAGATGCCGCAGGCCTCGCAGTCATAGATCGGCAGCGCCAGCCCCCAGTAGCGTTTCTTGCTGATCATCCAGTCGTGCATGTTCAGCAGCCAGTCGAGCTCGCGCTCGTAGCCGAACGACGGGATCCACCGGATG
>JACDBP010000367.1 GCA_013694835.1 Chloroflexota bacterium | reverse complement strand
GCTCGGGAGCGTGTGGCGGGCTTGCGAGCCACGGCGGCCTTGCCCGCGCGTCGGTCCGCTCCGGAAGCGGCCCCATCCTTCGATGCCCTGGCGGCGGCAACGCTGGCCTCGAGCACGGCCATCAGGTCCGTGAGCTTGCTCGTCGCGGCGATCGGCTCGGGCTTCTCTGCAGGCCGGCCGTCGACCTTGCGCTCGATCACCTCGAGGAGGGCCTGGCGGTAGTCGTCACGATAGTCGTCGGCGTCGAACTCGCCCTTCATGGTGGCCACGAGTTGCTCCGCCATCGCACGCTCGGCAGGCTTGAATTCAAACTGGTCCTGGGGCAGATCGAGCTCGTCGATGGCGCGCACCTCGTCCGGCCAGTAGAGCGTGCTCAGCATCATCGTCTTCGAATACGGGTTGAGCGAGGCGAGCGCCTCCCGGTCCTTCAGGACGATCTTGCAGATCGCCTGGAGACCTTCTTCCGCGAGGACCGACTTGAGCAGGTAGAAGGCCTTTCGACCGACTGGCTCAGGCTCCAGGTAATAGGCCTGCTTGATGAAGTTCACGCCGTGGCTCTCGCGCGCGGCGTCCACGAAGAGCTCGATCTCGATGGCGCGGACCGTCTTGAGGGGCACGGACTCGAGGTCGCCCTCCTCCAGGACCACGTATTGACCCTTGGACCATTCGAAGCCGCGGACGGTGTCCGATCGCGAGATCTCGCCGTGCTCCGGGCAGTGCGTCTTCATCTGGATCCGGTTGAGGCACGACTTGTGGAGCATGTTGAAGGACAGGCCACCGCGCGACTCGGTCGCCAGGTACAGCTTCACGGGAATGGTGACGAGCCCGAACTGGACCGCTCCTCGCCACATCGCTCGTGCCATCGTCACTCCCTCAAGACCGAACGGATGTTCCGCTCGCCGTGAGCATACCCGCGAGGGGCAAGGGGTGGGGTGGCGCGGCCGCCTGGCCGACCTTATTGCCAGCGATGAACCTGGTTCATGTTGTGCGATTCCCTGGGTGGTCTCGCCCGTCCAGGGCGAGGGGACGACGGCGAATCGTGCTCGGCTGAGCGCGGGCTGGGGCGATCGAGCCGACCAACGGCCGGACGTCTCCGGATACGATGCCAGTTTCATCGCTGACAAGACCTCCGGATGGGACAACCGTCTGGCCCCCCGATGCGTACACGTCGTCATGCGTGTCGTTCACGATCTGGTGATGTCCCGTGTCGTCCTCAGGCTGGTGCTCTCGACCGTTGTCGCGGGCTGCTCCGGCGCGCCCGCGTTGCCGCGGGCGCAGCCGATCGGCGATCCGACGGCAACGGCAGTGTCCACGGCGAAGCCGACGACCACGGCGAACGCGACGCCGAGTCCGAGCGATACTCCGGTCGTGACACCGTCCCCCGAGCCGATCGGGTTCCTGCCGCTGGGGGACTCGTACACGATCGGCACGTCTGTCGACGAGTCCGAGCGGTGGCCGAACCAGCTCGTGGAGCTGCTCGGCGATCGCGTGCCGCTCCGGCTGGTCGCGAATCCGGCGGTGAACGGCTACACCTCCGCGGACCTGATCCGTGACGAGCTCGACCTGGTCGACGTGCACCGGCCCGGACTTGTCGGGGTCCTGATCGGCGTCAACGACGTGGTCAGGGGCGTGCCCGAGGAGCGGTACCGCGCGAACGTGGCGCAGATCCTCGACCACCTGGTGGAGCGGGTCGGTGCGGGCCGCGTCTTCGCCGTAGCCACGCCGGACTACACGCTCACGCCCGCGGGCGCCGACTACGGCGACCCGGAGACGAACCGCGCGGCGATCGAGCGCTTCAACGCGATCCTGCAGATGGAGGCCGAGGAGCGGCACATCGCGTTCGTCGACATCACGCCGGTCGCCAACCGGGCCGGGACCGACTCGTCGCTCGTCGCGCGCGACGGCCTCCACCCGAGCGGCCGCCAGTACCTCGCGTGGGCCGAGCTGATCGAGCCCGTCGTTGAGGAGATGCTCAGCGGGGAGTAGCCAGGCGCTCGACCTCGCGCTCGACGCCTTCGAAGATCGAGGGGATGCCGGGGCCGTCGTAGGCGCCGCCGACGAGGGCGATCGAGCCGGCGCGGGCGAGCTCGCTGCGCGCCGCCGCGACACGTTCGAGGTGGCCGACCTGGCGAATGGCCTGGGCGTCGGCGATCCGGTGAACGTCGGTGAACGTCGGTTCCGCGCCGAGGCCGAGGATCGAGCGGACGTCCTGCGTGACGAGGCGGGTCAGCTGGTCGTCCGTGACCGCGCCGGAGCGGGCGAGCTTACCGGTGACCGTGGCGCGGAGAAGGAGCGTGCCGCCCGGCGCCCGGTCGGGCCATTTCGCCGACGCGACGGTGACGGCGGTGATCGAGCGCCGTTCGCTCGCGGCGACGACGAAACCGTGGCCTACGTCGTGCTTGGCGCCAGCTTCGATGGACGCGAGGTGGACGAGTGCCGCGGGCCGCATCGGGATCCCGGCCAATGCCGCCGCGCCGTCCGGGCTGACGTCGCGAACCAGGTCGCCGGCCAACGTCGGCGGGACGGCGAGGACCACGAGATCGGCGTCGATGCTGCGCTTCGCGGTCACCACCCTCCAGCCGGAAGCCGTCCGTTCGATGGCGACGACCGCTTCGCCGGTCGCCAGCTCAGCGCTGCCCAGCCGCTCGACGAGAGCATCCACGAGCCCGCCCATCCCGTCGCGAAGGGAGAGGAACGGTGGCTCGCCGGAGCGACGCGCGGCGGTGGCACGGGCGCCGCGGATGAGGCTGCCGTGCTCGCGCTCGAAGGCGAGGAGCTGCGGGAACGCGGCGGCGGCACTGAGGTCGTCGATGTCCTGGCCGCTGATCCCGCCGAGCAGCGGCCCGACGAGCCGGTCGGCCGCCGCCGTGCCGAGCCGGCGCCGCACGAGGTGTCCGACCGAGACGTCCTCGTCCGATGGCCCCGGGCGGGCCACGAAGTCAAGCGCCATCGAGAGCGCGTGGGCGCGCCGGAACAGGCTCGAACGGGCGATGGCACGGAGACTGGTGGGGATCCCGAGCACCGTCCCGGCCGGGATCGGGTGGAGCCGGCCCTTCCAGAAGATCGATGCGCCGCCGGGCCGGTTCGGGACTGTCCGATCGGTGAGTCCCAGCCGCCGGATGAGCGCCTGGCCCGCGGGGTTGGCGAGGTGGATCGAGTCCGGGCCCTGCTCCAGAAGCAGCCCGTCGGCGTGGTCGGTACGGACGATCCCCCCGAGCCGGTCGCTCGCCTCGAGGAGCGTGACGGCGAAGCCGCACTCGGTCAGCTGATCCGCGGCCAGGAGCCCGGCGATCCCGCCGCCGCCGACGACGGCCGCACGTCCGGGTGCCGCGCTACCGGGGGTCGTGTTCACGTCGCGTGCACTCACGACCAGCCGGACGCGCAGCGGGCGACGTCCGCGCCGAGTCTGCACGCGAGGCGAGCACGGTGGACTTGCCAGCCGGCAACCTCAGGCGGATCGGTCACGCTTGCACGCTGCGGGACCAGACCCGACATGTACGAGCGCAGCACGGTCGCGGGTGCACGTGTGGCGTGCACGCCGCTCGATCGGGGTGACGCGACGGTCGCGAGTGCACGCGCGGCGTGCACGAGGCTGGGTCGGGCCGCGGCGCAGTCGCTAGGGACCGCCTCACGTGCGCGTTGCTCGACGGGAGCCTCCACTGGCAGGCAGCCGGCCGGGCTTGCGCCGCGGCCCGGACACGGCGTCAGGCAGGCACGGCCTCCCGGGCGAGGGCACGCTCGAGCACGTCCGCGACGCCGCGGATGAAGGTCGGGTCGTCGTTCATCGAGCGCGCCCGTTCGAGTCGCACGCCCAGCTCACCCGCGATCCCTTGGGCCTCGATGTCGATGTCGTAGAGCACCTCCAGATGGTCCGAAACGAACCCGACGGGGCAGACGGCGACCTCGGAGACGCCCCGCGCGGCGAGCCCGCGGAGGTGCTCGCCGAGATCGGGACCGAGCCACGGGTCCGCGGTCCGGCCGGCGCTCTGGAACGCGAAGCTCGAGCGGTCGTCCTCCAGGCCTACCCGCTTCGCAACGAGCGCGGCCGTGTCGAGCAGCAGGTCCCGATACGGGTCGCCGCGCTCCAGGATCCGCTCGGGCAGGCTGTGCGCGGTGAACACCACGTGCCCACGGGCACGACCCGGCAGCCGGTCGACCGCCTCACGCGTCGCTACCGCGAGCGCGTCCAGGAACCGCGGCTCGGCGTGCCAGTCGCGGACGATGTGGTACGTCAGCCGCTCCGCGCCCACGGCCGCCCGCCCCTCGTCCACCGAGTGGCAGTACGAGCAGATGCTCATCGTCGAGAAGTGCGGCGCCAGCGCCATCGCCACGACGTGGGTGACGCCATCCGCGGCCATTTGGCGCACGACGTCGCCGATGAACGGCTCGATGTGCTTCATCCCGGCATAGACCTGCACATCCAGGCCGCGTGCCCGCAACTCGGCCTCGACGGCGGCGCGCTGCCGCTCTGTGTGCCCGGACAGCGGTGAAGAGCCGCCGATCGCCCGGTACCGACCAAGCAGCTCTTCCAGCAGCTCGGGCGGAGGCGGCGAGCCGCGCCGGATGTGCGTGTAGTACGTCGGGACCTGGTCGAGCGAGCCGACGCTGCCGTATGCCATCAACAGCACTGCGCGGCGCGAGGCGTCCAGACCGCCGGCGGCCAGCCCGGTGGACGGGTCGGGCAAGTCGGCCGGACAGTCGTGCGCGAAGCGGAACGGCTCGGGTTCGATCAAGGGGCGGTCCTCTCGAGCACAAGGGAGGGCTCGGGACGCCGAGCCGCCTCGTGCACCACGTCGACAAGGCGGCGGAGGTCGTCGGGGTCGGTCGCCGGCAGCACGCCGTGGCCGAGGTTGAAGATGTGGCCGACGCGGCCAGCCGCCTGGTCGAGGATCCAGCGCGCCTGCTCCTCCACGGCGGAGAACGGCCCCAGCAGCAGTGCGGGGTCGAGGTTGCCCTGGACGGCGCGGTCCGGGACCAGCGCCCAGGCATCCGCCAGCGCGATCCGCCAGTCGACGCCGATGACCTCGCCGCCGGCTTCGGCCATCAGCGAGAGCAGGCCGCCGGTCGCGGTCCCGAAATGGATCGTCGGCACGTCGAGCCCCGCGAGGCTGCGGAACAGGCGGCGCATATGCGGCTGGACCGCGATCCGGTAGTCGAACGGGCTCAGCCCGCCGACCCATGAGTCGAAGACCTGGACGGCCTGCGCGCCGGCCTCGACCTGGGCCTGGAGGTACGCCACGGTCATCTCGACCAGGCGGTCAATGAGCGCAGCGAACAGGCCCGGATCGGCGTGGAGCATCGACTTGACACGCAGAAAGTCGCGCGACGGTCGGCCCTCGACGAGGTAGCAGGCCAGCGTGAACGGCGCCCCCGCGAAGCCGATGAGCGGGACCGGCGACGCCGCGCGGATGAGCCGCACGGCTGCGAGCAGGCCCGGCACGGCCGTCTCGGCATCGAACGGGCGCAGCGCGGCCACGTCGGCAGCCGTTCGGATCGGCCGCGCCACGACCGGGCCGACGCCGTCCTCGATCCGGTACTCGACGCCGAGCCCGGTCAGCGGCGTCGTGATGTCCGCGAACAGGATCGCCGCGTCCACGCCGAGGCG
>JACDBP010000348.1 GCA_013694835.1 Chloroflexota bacterium | reverse complement strand
CTCCGTGCGCTGCGCGACCTCGGCATCCGCATCACGGTCGATGACTTCGGCACCGGCTATTCGTCGCTGAGCTCGATCAAGGTGCTGCCTGTTGATGCGCTCAAGATCGATCGCTCCTTCATCGACGGTCTCGGGACCGACCGCGGCGACACCGGCATCGTGCTGGCGATCATCGCCTTCGCCAGGGCACTCGGCCTGATCGTCACCGCGGAGGGCGTCGAGACGGAGGCCCAGCTCGCGGCCCTGGTGGAGATGGGCTGCGAGCTCGGTCAGGGCTATCTGTTCGGGGCGGCGGCGCCCCCGACGGACTAGTGGGGCCGGATGCATACCCGGTGGAGACGCACGTCCGGGGACTGGTCGGACACGTCGTGCTCGGCGCCGTCACGGATGGTGTCTACACGGTGCTCAGCTGGCCACTTGACATCTGACTGTCGCCATCGGCGCTGTCGTGGCGCTGGCGATGCCGGGTCGGGTGCCGCTGGCGACGCCGGCTACAGCGAGAGCAGGCTCGGTGCCAATGCCCGGAGCTGCTCGGTAGGGTCGAGCCGCCCGCCGGGCAACGGCTGGATGCAGACGTGGTCCGCGCCCGCCTCGAGATGGGCGCGGACCCGCGCCGCGATGGCCGCCTCGCCACCCCAGGCGACGATCGCATCGACGAGGGCGTCGCTGGCGTCGTCCGCGAGGTCGTCCTCGGCCCAGCCGAGTCGTCGCAGGTTGTTGGCGTAGTTGTCCAGGCGCAGGTAGCGTTTCATGTGGTCTCGGGCAACCCGCCGGGCCGCGGTCGGGTCGGTCTCGAGCACGACGGCCTGCTCGGTGGCGAGCAGCGGGCCGGCTCCGAGCGTCACCCTCGCAGCCGACGTGTGCTCGACCGGCACGAAGTAGGGGTGGGCGCCCGCTGATCGCTCGGCCGCCAGCTCGAGCATCTTCGGGCCGAGGGCTGCCAGGACGCGGGGCGCGGGCTCGGCGGGCTCTGGGCCGGAGTACGCGGCGCCGTCCATCAGGTCAAGGTATTCGCGCATCTGTTGCATGGGCTTGTTGTAGTCGCCGCCGCGCCGCTTCACCGCGGGGGCGTGACTGACGCCGATACCCAGGACGAGGCGCCCAGGGTAGGCATCGGCCAGCGCACGCGCCCCGTTCGCCATCGCGTAGGGGTCATGGGCGTGGATGTTCGCGATCCCTGACGCGACGATCAGCCGCTCGGTCGCACCGAGCAGCAGCGCGAGGTGAACGAACACCTCCTTGCTGACGACACTCTCCGGGATCCAGAGCGCCGGGTAGCCGAGCCGTTCGATGTGCCGGGCGAAGTCGCGCTCCTCGGCCGCGGACATCCGGTCGGCCTCGAACGTCCAGACGCCCACCCGGCCGAGCTTCCGGGCGACGGCCCGGCCCTCGTGTTCCGCTTCCGGCTGCATCAGCCGATGGTACGGCCGGGGGTTCGACGACGCGGCTCAAGCTCGGCCCAGAGGGTCATTACTACTTTCGCCAGTCGAGTCAGGGCATAACCCTGGGGTAGGCGGCGCGGACGGCTCGCCCGGCGGGAGTTGCGGTTCAGTCCCAGCCCTCCCCATCGGGCGGTTGACGGAGCTGCCGCCACGGCAGTGGACGCCAACTTGGCACCGATCGTCGCTGCCAGGAGCACTGATGATCGTGCGGGCAGAAGCCGAGCGGGAGGTTAGGCCCAAGAACGATGCCGAGCTTGACGACCTGCAGCACGCCCATGCCGGGCGCCTTGCCGCGCTCGAGCCGGGAGATGGCCGTCTGGTCGACGTCCCCCAGCACCTCGAGCTTCTCCTGCGAGTAGCCGGCGCGGTGTCGGCCAGCACGTACCAAGGCGCCGAACATGGCCAGCGCGTCCACCAAGCCGGGATCGCCGCGAGTCCGTTGGTACGGCATGCACCGATGAGACCACCCGAGCCCCCATTGCGACTTACCCGCGACTTCACCGCGGCTGACTTATGCCCTGACTCGACTGGCGAAAGTGATGTCGACTGAGGACGCGGCAGAAGCCGGGGACTGCGCTCGGGCAGACGCGGCCGAAGTGGGGGCGGCCGGCACCCGACCGGCGGTGCCCGGGCACGGGCGACCGACCGGCGACCGCCTCAGGCTTCCCTGGCCTGCGGAAAGAACCGCGGCAGGTGCTCGCGGTTTGACGAGAGCAGGGCCTCCAGCAGCGGCAGGGCGACCTCCCACTGGCCAACGAGCGGGTTGGCAAGCAACGCCCGCAGCGCCACGGCACGGTCGCCGGTCCTGGCCGCCTCGACGGCCAGCTGTTCGTAGGCCTTGGCCGACTGCACCAGGCCGCGCAGCTCGGGCGCGAGCGGCGCCACGGGCAGGGGATGTGCGCCGTCCCGATCGATCCGCGCCGGTAGCTCCACCACGGCGTCGTGCGGCAGGTCCGGGAGTGCGCCGCCGTTGAGCGTATCGACGACCTGCACGTCGCCGGCCCCGTCGTACAGCGAGGCGATGAGCTGGACCGCCGCCTCGCTGTAGAACGCGCCACCCCGCTCGGCAAGCAGCGGCGGCTTCTGGTCGAGCCCGGGGTCCCGATACAGTTCCAGCAGCCGGCTCTCGATCTCCATCACGTCGCGCGCCCGGGTGTGGCCGCGGCGCTGCTCCTCGAGCACCGAGTCGAACAGGTAGTAGTAACGAAGGTAGGAGGAGGGGATCGCGCCGAGCGAGACCATCAAGTCGGCCGGCAGCCGCATCTCCCGGGCCAGCCGGTCGGCGTGCTCGGTCAGCATCTCGGGCAGCTTGTCGACGCCGTCGACGCGGACGGCTCGTTCCCAGGTCAGGTGATTGAGCCCGACGTGCTCCAGCTCGACCAGCGCGGGGT
>JACDBP010000345.1 GCA_013694835.1 Chloroflexota bacterium | reverse complement strand
CGTCGAGTGGGTGTGAAGATCGACGCCGGTTCGGCGGCCCGCTGGTCCTGTGGCGGCTGCGGCGGCTGCTGCGGCGGCTGCGGCGGCGGGCCCGAGACCGTTGCCGCTCAGCGGGTCCGTCACGGGTCGACGATCCGGTTGATGCGCCCGATGCCCACCGCTCGGCCCGTCGCGACGTCGAGGTCCGCCTGGATCGCGTTGAAGACGACCGGCCCGCTGCCGACCTCGAAGCGGGTGGGCAGCGCGTTGATGAACCGCGGCACGACGGTCGCCGGGTCGAAGCCGATGACGCTGTAGACGGGTCCTGTCATGCCCAGATCGGTGACGTAGCCGGTGCCGCGCGGTAGGATCCGCTCGTCGGCGGTCGGCACATGGGTGTGGGTGCCGACCACCAGGCTCACACGCCCGTCGAGGTAGACGCCGAAGGCGTTCTTCTCGCTGGTCAGCTCGCAGTGGAAGTCGACGACGCGGACGGTGGGCAGCTCATCGGCCCCCTCCTCGAGCAGCCGGTCGAGCGTCGTGAAGGGGTTGTCGATCTGCTGCATGAACGTCCGGCCCTGGGCGTTGATCACGGCGACCTCGGAGCCGTCGGCCGCGTGGAAGATGCCCCAGCCGCGGCCCGGCACCTCGTGCTCGCCGTAGTTCAGGGGACGCAGGATCCGCTCGTCGCGGTCGAGCTCGACGTAGATCTCGCGCTTGTCCCAGATGTGGTTGCCGCTGGTGATGACATCCACCCCGGCGCTGAACAGGCCGCGAGCGGTCGAGATCGTCAGGCCCATCCCTCCCGCCACGTTCTCTCCGTTGGCGGTCACCAGATCGGCGCCGATCTCCTCGCGCAGCGCGGGCAGGATCCGCTCGACCGCTTCACGACCCGGGCGGCCGATGATGTCGCCGATCATCAGGACCCGCATGCTGCCCGCCGGTGCCCGCGGCGGCATCGGTGCCAGCCGGTCGGCTGCGCGGACCTCCTCGACGTCGCGACGGGGCTCCGAGGCCGCTACCTCGCGTCCCCCGCCGCGCGCGGCGCAATCGTCACTTGGCGTACTCCACGGCCCGCGTCTCCCGGATGACGGTGACCTTGATCTGGCCCGGATACGTGAGCGACTCCTCGATCTTGCGCACGATGTCCCGGGCCAGGCGCATCGAGGCGAGATCGTCCATCTGCTCGGGCCGGACGAGGATGCGGACCTCGCGACCCGCCTGCACGGCGAAGGACTTCTCGACACCCTCGAAGCTGTTGGCGATGCCCTGCAGGTCCTCGAGCCGCTTGACGTAGGCATCCATCGATTCGCCGCGTGCGCCCGGGCGCGACGCGCTGATGGCGTCGGCGATCTGGACGATCGGGGCCTCGACGCAGGCGTACTCGACCTCCTGGTGGTGGGCCGCGATGCAGTTCACGACCTTCATCGGCAGGTTGTGGCGCTGAGCGATGCCGGCCCCGATGGCCGCGTGCGGTCCCTCGATCTCGTGGTCCACGGCCTTGCCGATGTCGTGCAGCAGGCCACCGATCTTGGCGACCTGGATGTCCGCGCCGGTCTCGGCCGCGATGATCGCCGCCAGACGTGCGGTCTCGATGACGTGCTTCAGCACGTTCTGGCCGTAGCTGGTTCGGAACTTGAGCCGTCCGAGCAGCTTGATGAGCTCCGGTGGCAGACCTGGCACGCCGGTGTCGTACGCGGCGGCTTCGCCGGTCTGGCGGATGACAAGGTCGACCTCGGCGCGCGCCTTTGCGACGACCTCCTCGATCCGACCGGGATGGATGCGGCCATCCTGGATGAGCTTCGTCAGGGCGAGCCTGGCGACCTCCCGACGGACGGGGTCGAAGCCGGAGATGAGGACCGATTCAGGGGTGTCGTCGATGATCAGGTCGATGCCGGTGGCCTGCTCGAGGGCGCGGATGTTGCGTCCCTCGCGGCCGATGATCCGGCCCTTCATCTCGTCGCTCGGCAGCGGCACGACCGAGACGGTCATCTCCGCGGTGTGGTCGGCCATCACCCGCTGGATGGCGGTGATCACCACGTCGCGCGCCTTGTCCTCGGCTTCCTCGCGGGCCTTGCGCTCGATGGCGCGCGCGATCTTGACCGCGTCGTGCTCGGCCTCCTCGCGGACCGACTCGAGGAGCACGTCCTTGGCCTGCTCGGCGGTCATCTGGCTGACGCGCTCAAGGGCGGCGATGTGCTCCTGCCGGGCCTGGCTGAGCTCCTCCGTCTTCTGGTCGTGCTCGCGCTCGCGCTGGATGAGCTTGCGATCGCGCTGCTCCAGCGTGTCGGAGCGCTGGTCCAGCTGCTCATCACGCTGGACCAGGCGCCGTTCCATGTTCGTGAGCTCGGCGCGTCGTGCCCGAGCGTCCTCCTCGGACTCGCGCTGCAGGCGGACCTGCTCGTCCTTGGCCTGGAGGATCAGCTCCTTCTGCTGCGTGCGCGCCTCTGCGACGATGCGTGCCGCCTTGTCCGCTGCAGCCTTGACGGCCTGGCTTCCCCAGATGCCGCGCAAGAAGAATCCGAGAACCAGTCCGGCTGCGGCCGTGCCCAGCACGACCACCGCAAGGATGGCGTCGCCCATTTCACCCTCCCGTCCAGCCGAAGCTGGAAGGTCTCTGCTCGATCGGGGCGGACGGCCGGTCCCCCGGGTCCACCACGGGCACGCAAGGCTGGCGTGCCGTCAATGGTCGTCGCCGCCGGTCGCGGGTCGGGCATCCCGGCCGTTGGCTACGGGGCGACGCGATCAAGTCCGGCCGCAACAGTAGCCCCGGGGAGCGCGGAGCGTCAAACGAGCCGCTACCCGAGCGGGTGGCGCGTGGCTCGCCGCGGGGGCTGGGTGCCAACCAGTCGCCGGACGGCTCGGACAGCCGCGCCCTGTTCATCCCGGAAGTCATCGAGTCGCAGCACGACTCATCGCCGGTGGATGCCATGCCAGACATGCATCGGGGCGCTCGTTGGCAGCCGCTCAGAGGCGAACGTCGGCAGGCGCACGCTCGCGGCCGGACGTTCCTCGCCAGCGAGCGTGGCATCCCCCTGGCGTTCAGCCGGCGAGTGACTGGATGGCAGGATTGAGCAAGCCGGCGCGGCTCGACCACCGACCTTTCCGGTTGCCGCTCCCGGATCGTGCGGCCGCAATGCTGAGCCGACGAAGGATCCGCTAGAGGTCTTCGCTGTCGCCGTCGGGACCCACCTCGGCATCGAGCGTCGCGGCGACCTCTCGACAAACGTCCGGCGCGAACCCGTTGCGGGCCAGTAGTGCATAGGCCTTGTGGCGTCGCTTTCTGAGATCTGTCTCACGGAGCAGCGCCGCTCGCTTCCGGTCCAGCAGACGTTCAGCGGCGACCCGGTCCGGTGATGGCTCGTCCGTGCCGGGCTCGATGGTCGCCCGTCCTTCGAGCACCGCCCGGACCATTTCGCGGTCGATGCCCTTGACAAACAGCTCGCGCCGCAATGCCGATTCGCCACGCGGCCGGGCGCGGTCACGGCTCTCGACCCACGACGTGGCGAACGCCTCATCGTCGAGGTAGCGCATCTCCACGAGGCGCCCGAGAACGGTCTCGATCAGCTCGTGCGGGTAGCCCAGATGCCGCAGCCGGCGGCGCGTTTCCGTCACGGATCGCGGCCGAACGGCGAGGAAGGCGGCAGCACCCTCCATCACGATCGACGGATCGGTGACCTCGCCGCGCCGCGCGCGCCGCTCGTCCGCACGCTCGCGCCGCTCGGTGAACGAGGGCCGAGCCCGCCGCTCAGCCACTCCGCCAAGCACGAAGGCGGGACATGCTGGGGGGCCGCCAACGCGGTCGCGCCGAAACGAGCCACCTCACTTCAGTCGTCGCGGATGGCGTGCCGAGGCGAAGGCGCGTGCCGAGCACCACAGCGAGCGCACTCGAAGTGCGTGAGCGAGGAGCGCAGGCCGCAACGCACGCATCGGCCGCCAGGTGCGACGACTACTCGGCTTCGGAGATGCCCTCGACGGGCACCTCGATCTCCGAGACCTTGCCGCGGATCTCCGACTCCAGCTGCTGGGCCACGTCGCGGTTCTGGCGCAGGAAGTCCTTCGCTGCCTCGCGGCCCTGGCCGAGCCGGGTCTCGCCGTAGTTGAACCAGGCTCCGGTCTTGGCCACGATGCCCGACGCCACGCCAACGTCCAGCAGGCCGCCCTCCATCGAGATGCCCTCGCCGTACATCACGTCGAACTCGGCGACCCGGAAGGGTGCCGCGACCTTGTTCTTGACGACCTTCACCCGGACGCGGCTGCCGATGGCGTCCGTGCCGGATTTGATCGTCTCGATGCGCCGGATGTCGAGCCGGACGCTGGCGTAGAACTTGAGCGCGCGGCCGCCTGGCGTCACCTCTGGGTTGCCGAACATGACACCGTTCTTCTCGAGCATCTGGTTGGTGAACTCGAGCGCGGTGTTCGAGCGCGACACGGCGCCGGTCAGCTTGCGCAGTGCCTGGCTCATCAGCCGCGCCTGGATGCCCACGAACGAGTCGCCCATCTCGCCCTCGATCTCGGCGCGTGGCACGAGCGCCGCCACCGAGTCGAGCACGACACAGTCGATGCCGCCGGAGCGGATGAGGGTCTCCGTGATCTCCAGCGCCTGCTCGCCCGTATCGGGCTGGCTGACCAGCAGCTCGTCGACATTGACGCCGCACGCCCGGGCATAACCGGGATCCAGCGCGTGCTCGACATCGATGAAGGCGACGACGCCTCCCTTCTGCTGAGCCTGCGCCAGGATGTGCTGGCAGAGGGTGGTCTTGCCGGACGACTCGGGGCCGAAGATCTCCGTGATGCGGCCGCGCGGGATCCCCCCCACGCCGAGCGCCAGGTCCAGCGCGATCGAGCCCGACGGGATGGAGTCGACGGCCTGCCGCTCGGACGACCCGAGCTTCATGATGGAGCCGCGCCCGAACTGCTTCTCGATGGAGAGCAGCGCCGCGTCCACGGCCTTGCTCCGCTCCGCGCTGGCGCGCTCGGCCGCCTTGTCCACGCCCACGCCGGCGCCCGCGCCGTTCCTGTTGTCTGTGCCGGTGACGCCGGCCCCGGTGATGGTCATGCCTCGAACTCCTTCATGACGTCTACCGAGGGCCGGCTGGGCTATTCCTCGGCCGGCTCTTCCTTCTCGGTACGCGGCTTCCGCTTGGGACGGATCAGCTCCGTCGACTGCGGTGGCGTATCGAGCAGGGACTCCAGCCTCGGCTTGGCGCCGGTGGCCTTCGGCTTCTTCTTGGCTTCGCGGTGGGGGCGATCCTTGGATGCCATGTGGTTCCGCCTCCACGGACGCGCCGTCAGTGTGGACGGCGTCGATCTACTACGACTTCACTCTCCCTTCGCGCCAGCTTGCGTGTCACGACGGAGAGCCTGGTTGTTGTCATGGCGCGCCCGTTCAGCACGCACGAGCTCGGGGAAGGTCCCGACGGCGATGGCCTGCCGGATCCGCGCCATGAAGTCTAGGAGGAAGGTGAGGTTGTGACAAGTCGCCAGGCGGTACGCGAGCAGCTCCTGGGCACGGAACAGGTGGGCGAGGTAGGCCCGTGAGAACGTCCGGCAGAGCCGGCACGGGCAGCCCTCGAGGACCGGCGCCGGATCGTCCAGGTGGACCGCGTTCCGCAGGTTCAGCCGGCCGCCCGGGACCCAGAGCGTGCCGTTCCGGGCGACTCGCGCGGGGAGCACGGAATCGAACATGTCCACCCCGGCGTCCACCGCGTCCACGATGTCCAGCGGCGAGCCCAGCCCCATCAGGTAGCGCGGCCGGGGATCGTCGATCAGTAGCGGCACGACCACGTCCAGCGCGGCACGACGCTGCGCGGGCGTCTCGTCACCTGCCAGCCCGCCGATGCACAGGCCCTCGAATGGCAGCCCCGCGATGAAGCGGGTCGACTCGGCACGCAGGTCCGGCTCGAGCCCGCCCTGGATGATGCCGAAGAGCGCCTGGTCAGGACGCGTGTGCGCGACGATGCAGCGCTCCGCCCAGCGATGCGTCCGTGCGGTCGCATCGGCCACGTCCGCACGCGACGAGGCATGTGGTGGCACCGGCTGGTCGAAGGCGACCGCGATGTCCGGGCCGAGCGCTTGCTGGGCCGCGATCGAGTACTCGGGCGTGAATCGCTGCAGCGATCCGTCGAGGTGCGAGCGGAAGCTCACGCCATCGTCGTCGATCGAGCGCAGGTCGCCCAGGCTCACGACCTGGAACCCACCCGAGTCGGTCAGGAGCGCGCGATCCCAGCCCATGAAGCGGTGCAGGCCGCCGAGCCGGCGGATCCGTTCGTGGCCGGGACGCAGCGCCAGGTGGTAGGTGTTGGCGAGGATGATCGAGGCACCGGCTTCGCGCAGGTCGTCGGGATCGAGCGCCTTGACCGTCGCGTTCGTGCCGACCGGCATGAAGACCGGCGTTTCGACCGGTCCATGGGGCGTCACGAGGATTCCGTGCCTTGCCCGCGTCGAGCCGTCGGCCGGCGCGGCGCGAAGTACGTCGAAGCCGACCGGACGCACACGCCGCGGCGCCTCCGCCAGCGTCACGAGGTGATCTCTGCCCGCTCCACGCGGAGGGCGCTGAGCGCGAGCGCCGCGGCCAGGTAGGCGAACGTCACGATGAGCGCCGTGGTCAGCGGCACCGGGTTGAGCACGAAGTCGCTCGCGCCCTGTGTAACCTGCGGGGCCTCCGCCAGGACGCTCTCACCGATGCTGAACGGCAGGTACTGGAACCACTCGGGGCCGATGGGCCCCAGGTTCGGGGCAGCCTCGGGGTTCGTCGGGTCGAATCGCGACGCGAAGGTCACCGCGATGATGATCAGCGACACGATGCCCTCGCCGATCTGGAGGACGATCCCGGCAACGATCCCGGCGATCTGGCTGCGCAGCACCACCGCCACGGCAAAACCGATCGCGGCACGTTCCAGGATCACCGGCAGGCCGAGCGCCAGCGACCGGGTGAGGTCCCGGCCGCTCTGACCCGTGATGGGATTCCCGGCGTCACTGCCCTGCATCGCCCCCAGGAGGTAGGTCAGCAGGATCCCCGCCACGAAGGCGATGACCACACCGCCGCAGACGAACAGGCCGATGGCGGCGGCCTTGGTCAGGATGTAGCGCGCGCGGCTCTCGCCACGGGCGACGACGACCCGCAGGACACCCCAGGTGAAGTCGGCGCCGCCGATGGCGCCGGCGAACGCGACCGCGAGCAGGCTGCCCAACCCGAATACGAACTGGTTGACGACGCCGTAGACCTGGGGGAAGGCGAATGGCGACCCGAAGACCCCGCTGGGGCGCGGCCCGATCCCCACGAGCACGAAAACCAGCAGCATCAACCCGAGCAGCAGCGATTCGAGGACATAGGTCGCCCACCGGCGCCGGATCTTCAGGATCTCCGCCGCGAGCAGCCGCATCAGATCCGCCCGCCGGCCGAAGGCTCGGCCCACGGCGGCCCGACCCGGCCACCCGTCGGCAGGGTGGTCGTCAGCGACAGGAAGAGCGCCTCGAGGTCGCTCTTCGTCTCCAGCCCGCTGACGAAGACGCCCTGCTCGGCGAGCCGCTGGTTGACCGCAGCGGCGTGATCGGAGGTTACCCGCACGACCAGCCACCGGTGGCTCGGATCCCCCGCCATCGGCGGCTCGAGCTCGGTGCCGCGCGGTGCAAGCAGCTCGATCACCCGGGCGACCTCGTCGGCATCGACCCGGATGCGCACGTGCGCACTCTCCCCGAGCAGACGCTCCAGCGGGCCCTCGCGCACGAGCCGGCCGCGGTCCACGATGCCCACGACGTCCGCAAGCTGCTGGACCTCCGGCAGGATGTGGCTCGAGACGAGGACGGTCTTGCCCTGGGCCGTCAGGAATCGGAGCAGCTCTCGCATCGCCACGATGCCCGCCGGGTCGAGCCCGTTGCCGGGCTCGTCGAGCAGCAGCAGCTGCGGGTCGGAAACGAGTGCCACGGCGATGCCCAGTCGCTGCTTCATGCCAAGCGAGTAGGTCTTGACCTTGCTGCGTGCGCGGTCGCGTAGGCCGACGTACTCGAGCACCTCGTCGATGCGCGTGGTGGGCGTGTATGGGCCTGCCGCGGCGAAGACCCGCAGGTTGTCGCGGCCCGAAAGGTACGGGTAGAAGGCCGGCTGCTCGATGAGCGAGCCGACCCCGAAGAGCCGCCGACGGTCACCACGATGGAACGGTTCGCCGAGCAACCGGACCTCGCCTGCGTCCGGGCGGAGCAAGCCCACGAGGATCCGCATGAGGGTCGTCTTGCCCGCTCCATTCGGGCCGAGGAAGCCGTAGACGGCCCCTGTCGGCACGTTCATGTCCAGGCCCTGGAGTGCCGGCTGCGCGCCGTATCGCTTGACCAGGCCGCGTGTCGCGATGGCCAGGCCATCCATCGATGGCGCTGGCTGCGACGCTCGAGCGCCCCCGGTCGTAGCCGGCTCGGACCACGACGCCGCGCCGCCTGATGGCGCGCTTTCGTCCGGCGCGTGCGGGTCCTGCGTCACGCGGTGGTGGACTCCGTGGTATCCACGCGTCCCTCCGAGGTCATGCCATCCCACAAACCGACATCCACGCGATCGCCCCGGCGCGGGGGCGGGATCTCGTAGCCCAGCCCCTGCAGGTGCTCCCGCGCACGCTCCGTGGCAACCCGGCCCTGCGGCGTCCGGTCGAGGAAGCCGATCTGGAGCAGGTACGGCTCGTAGACATCCTCGACGGTCTCGACCTCCTCGCCGATGACCGCCGCCAGCGCGGCGCCGCCGACCGGGCCCGACCCGAACTTCTGGACGATCGCTGCGAGGAGCCGGCGATCGGTGGTGTCGAGGCCCTCGTCGTCGATGTCCATGGCGGTCATCGCCGCCTCTGCCCCGGAACGGGTGATGCGGCCGTCGCCGACGACCTGGGCGTGGTCGCGCACGCGGCGCAGGAGCCGGTTGACGATGCGCGGGGTGCCCCTCCCCCGTCGCGCCAGGACCATGACCGCGTCCGGGTCGATGGCGACTCCAAGGATCGTGCTCGACCGGTCGACGATCGTCGCCAGTTCCTCCGTCGAGTAGTAGTCGAGCCGGTAGACCGCGCCGAACCGGTCACGGAGCGGACCGCTGATGCGCCCGGCGCGCGTCGTAGCGCCGATCACCGTGAACGACTTCAACGAGAGGCGAAGCGACCGGGCGCTCGGACCACGGCCGATCATCACGTCGATCGCGAAGTCCTCCATCGCCGGGTAGAGGATCTCCTCCACCGGATGGCTGAGACGGTGGATCTCGTCGATGAACAGGACGTCGCGGTCGTCGAGGTTGGTGAGGATCGCCGCGAGGTCACCGGGCCGCTCGATCGCCGGGCCGCTCGTGGTGTGGATGTTGACGCCGAGCTCGCGGGCGATGATGTTGGCCAACGTCGTCTTGCCGAGACCCGGCGGTCCGTACAGCAGGACATGGTCCGACGCTTCCCCACGTTGCCGCGCGGCCTCCAGCAGGATCGAGAGGTTCTGCTTCAGAACCGGCTGGCCGACGTACTCGGTCAGGAAGCGGGGACGGAGGCTCGTCTCGACCGTGGAGTCCTCCACGTCGTCGGGGGTGGGTGTGACGAGCCGGGTTCCCTCCTCCATGGGGGCGAAGTCTAGCAGAACCAGTGGCTCGAAACAGAACGCCTGTTCACCAAGGACCAGGCACCGTCAGTCCCGCCGAAGTGACCGCAGGGCGGCCTTGACGCGGTCCTCCAGGTCGGCGCCGACTTCGCCGGCACTGACCGCGCTGCGCGCCGCTTCCCGCGCCTCACCCGGGCTGTAGCCGAGCGCCTGGAGCGCCGCGACCACCTCTGTCTCCGCCTCCGCGGCGCCGCCGCGCTGCGTGCCGATCCCGGCCGCCGTGCCGGCGGCGGCCACCTTCTCCTTCAGTTCCAGCACGACCCGCGCGGCCAGCTTCTTGCCGACCCCGCTCACGGCCGTCAGGACGGCCTCGTCACCCTGGAGGATCGCCAGCTGCAGATCGGCCACGGCGCGCGATGCGACGATAGCGAGGGCAACCTTGGGGCCGACGCCGGTGACCGTGATGAGCAGCGTGAAGAAACCAAGCTCCTCCGTGTTGCGAAAGCCGTACAGCGCCTGCAGGTCCTCGCGGACGAGGTGGTGCGTGTGGACCTTGAACGTCTGGCCCTCGCGCGCGGCCGCCAACGTGCCGGAGCCAGCGAAGACGCGATAGCCGATGCCACCAACCACCAGCACCAGCGAGTCGGGCGCGATGGAGCCGACACGGCCCTCGAGCGAGGCGATCACGGGCGCGTCACCTGGCGGAGGGTGCGCTCAGGCCGCGGGTCGATGCGCGTGCGCGAGACAGATGGCCACCGCCAGTGCGTCGGCGGCGTCGTCCGGTCTCGGCAGCTGCGCCAGACCGAGCACGACCTGCACCATCCGCTGGACCTGGTCCTTCTGCGCTCGGCCATAGCCGGTGACCGCGATCTTGACCTCGTGCGGCCCGTACTCGTAGACCGGAAGGCCATGCTGCGCGGCGGTCAGGAGCACCGCGCCGCGCGCCTGGCCGACGGCGAAGGCCGTCTGCACGTTCTTGTTGAAGAAGAGCCTTTCGACGCCGACCAGCTCCGGCCGGTAGGTCTCGATGAGGTGGGTGATGACGCCATGGATGGCCAGCAGGCGCTGCGGCAGGGTCCACTCCGATGTCGTTTCGATGCAGCCGTAGTCGACCGAGCGGAGCGTCGAGCCCGAGCGTTCCACGAGACCGTAGCCGGTCCGCGCGGTGCCGGGATCGATGCCCAGGATGATCAAGCGGACGCGGCCTCGGCGAACACTTCCTCGGGGATGTCGAAGTTCGCCGTGACACGCTGGACGTCGTCATGGTCCTCGAGGTCATCGATGAGTCGGAGGTTGCGTCGCGCCTCCGAGGCGCCGAGTGATACCGTCTGCTTCGGCTGCATCGAGACCTCGGCGGACTCGACCGTGTAGCCGGCCTGCTCGATCGCCCTGCGCACCTGCTCCAGGTCGCCCGGGCTGGTCATGACCTCGATCGGGTCGCCCTCCGCGTCGACGTCCTCGGCGCCCGCGTCGATCGCAGCGAGCGCCACCTCGTCGGCGTCCTGGCCGTCGCGCGGGATCGCCACGACGCCGCGCGGCTCGAACTGCCACGCCACCGCGCCCGCACCGGCCAGCTGTCCGCCGGCCTTGGCGAACAGCGAGCGGACGTCCGCGGCCGTCCGGTTGCGGTTGTCGGTCGCCGCCTCCACGAGGATGGCCACGCCACCGGGACCATAGCCCTCGTAGACGATCTCCTCGAACTGCTCCGTCGCGCTGCCGCCGGTCGCCTTGTCGATGGCCCGTTTGATGTTATCCGCCGGCATGTTGACCGAGCGGGCCTTCTCGATCGCCAGCCGCAGCCGGTAGTTCGCGTCCGGATCGCCGCCACCGACGCGCGCCGCGATGGACACCTCACGGGCGACCTTCGTGAAGATCGCGCCGCGCTTCGCGTCCGCGACGCCCTTCTGGCGCTTGATCGTTGACCACTTGGAATGACCGGACATCGCTCCAATCGTACCGCGCCGGGATGGCCCCGACGACCGGCACCGCCACGTGACTCGGTGCCGTACTCTAGGAACCTGGTGCGGAGGGCGCCACGCTCGCCCGGGAGCGATGCGGCAGGGACGCCCATCCGGGCGGGTGGGTGGACGGTTCGAGGAGAACCATGGAACGCGTCCCGCTCTCTCGCCTCCGGAACGTCGTGCTCGCCGGTCATGCAGGTTCGGGCAAGACGACCCTCGCGGAGCACCTCCTGCACGCGGCCGGCGCGATCCAGCGCCTGGGTCGGGTCGACGACGGCACGTCGAGCCTCGACTTCGAGCCGGAGGAGCAGAAGCGGAAGCTGTCGCTGTCCACCTCGGTCGCCACCCTGCAGCACGACGGCACGCGGATCACCCTGCTCGACACCCCCGGGTATGCCGACTTCATCGGCGAGGTCATCGAAGGATTCGTTGCCGCCGACTGCGCGCTGCTGACGATGGATGCCTCGGGTGGGGTGGAGGCAGGCACCGAGACGGCCATCGCGCTCGGCCGCAGGACGAACACGGCGGCTCTCTTCGTTCTCACCAAGTGCGACCGCGAGAACGCCGACCCGAGTGCCGCCCTGGACCAGCTGCGTGCTAGCTTCGGCAACAAGATCGCGCCGCTCCAGGTCCCCATCGGGGCCGCCGACTCGTTCCGCGGCTATGTCGACCTGGTGCACCGGAAGGCGTACGAATACGACGGACCCACGCGCGTCGAGATCGCGGTCCCGGCAGAGCTCGAGGACGAGGTCGCCAGGCGGCGTGACCAGCTCCTCGAGGCGGCCGCCGAGGCCGATGACGATGTCCTCACGAAGTACCTCGAGGG
>JACDBP010000341.1 GCA_013694835.1 Chloroflexota bacterium | reverse complement strand
GGTCGATCAGGTGGCCGCTGCCCGGGCCCGCGGGTGGCCGCTGGCGATCACTGACTGCCCGGCGCGACCGGCGCCCTCGTTTCCTCGATCGCGCGCTCGCCCGCAGCGGAATGGGGCGTAGCAAGGGTCACGAGTAGTGTGTGGTTGGCAGTCCATGGTGCAGGGCGTGCCCGGGTCAGAGGTGACTGCGCCTACACTCCGTCGCGTGGAGGTTGCCCCGCGGATCGAGCAGCCATACCGTGTCCGGTTCGACGAGTGCGGCGCCGATGGGCGACTCCGCAGCTCGGCGTACTTGCGCTACGCCCAAGAGATGGCGTGGGTCCACTCGGACCTCGCCGGCTTCGACCGTCATTGGTATGAAGAACGAGAGCTCGGCTGGCTGGTGCGCTGCATGGAGCTGGAGGTCGTGGCTCCCATCTCCCACGGCGATTCGATGCGCGTCTCGACCGCGGTCGATGGCTTCCGGCGCGTGTGGGCACGACGGCGGAGCGAGTTCCGCGCTGGCATCCAGGACGAGCGGATCACGGCGGTGGCCATCACCGATTGGGTGCTGCTCGGGCCGACTGGCCCCGTCTCGCCGCCCCAGGAGATCCGCGACCGCTTCGATGTGGTGGCACTCGTCCCGTTCACCCCAGGACGTGTCCGCGCAGTCCAGGTGCCGGACGATGCGCGGGATGTCTCCTTCGGCGTACGTCGCCGCGATCTCGATCCGCTGGGCCATGTCAACAACGCGACGTACCTCGACTACCTCGAGGAGGTCGTTGCCGGGGCAGGTGGAGAGGACGATCTCGCGGTGCTGCCCCGTCGATACAGGCTGGAGTACCTGGTGTCGGCCGAGGCCGACTCGCGACTGCGCGCTCGGTCGTGGCGGACGTCCGAAGGCTGGCGCTTCCAGCTCGAGGGCGGAGATGGCACGACGCTCTGCCGCGGTCAGCTGGAGACCGAACCGGGGCTCTTCGTGGGCGACTGACCGCCTGGCGGCGCCTGCCGCGCCGAATTCCTGACAGGCGACACTCGGAGCAACGTTGGGCGGGCTCGTGGGGCTTGTTTCCTGTCATTCGCACAGCCGCCGCGGCGGGCCGTTGGCAGGAGATTGTCGCCCGTGGTCCGGAAGGGCACCTAACGTTACGCAGGCGCCACAGGTGGCAGGAAGAGTGGTGGCGAACGCGGTCCATGGGGCCGGCTAGTGGCGACGCCAGGCTAGATCCGGCGCACCGACGCGGACAGCCGTCGGATCAGTCCTCACCGATGTCCTCGTTCCACAGCTCAGGATGGTGCTTGATGAACTGGCGCATCAGCGCCACGCACTCCTCCGATCGAAGGTTCACGACCTCGACGCCGCGTGACCGGAGCAGCTGCTCGCCCCCCAGGAATGTCTCGTTCTCGCCGATCACCACTCGGGGGATCCCGTAGAGCAGGATCGCGCCGGTGCACATGTCGCACGGCGACAGCGTCGTGTACATCGTGGCCCTGCGGTAGACCGCCGCGGGAAGCCGGCCGGCGGCCTCGAGCGCATCGGTCTCTCCGTGGCGGATCGGGCTGCCCAGCTGGACCCTGCGGTTGCGGCCAACGCCCAGCACCCGCCCGTCGGCGACCAGCGCGGCCCCGATCGGGACGCCGCCCTCGTCCGCTCCGAGACGGGCCTGCTCGATCGCGGCAGCCAGGAAGCCTTCGTCGTGGCGCGCGTCGGGCTCGCGCTGCGAATCGAGCGTGTACCCGGCTTCACGTCGATGGTCCATCGGGTCCTCCTTGCAGGTGGTGCGCTGCTCAGGCGCGGCGGTACGGTTTCAGGTAGGCGCCGGGGTACGCCACGCCCCGGCTGGAGAACGCGAGCGCGGCGATCACCACCAGGTAGGGCATCGCCAGCAGCAGCTCGTACGGAACGGCGTCCCAGCCGGGCACGATGCGCAGCCGAAGCTGGAGCGAATAGACCGCCGAGAACAGCAGCGCGCCGACGACGGCCCGCCCGATCCCCCATCGTCCGAAGATGACGAGCGCGACGCAGACCCAGCCGCGACCGGCAACGATGTCCAGCGTGAAGCTGCCCAGCGCCGCCAGCGTGAAGAAGGCTCCGCCCAGGCCCATCATCCCGCCGCCGATCATCAAGGCGCTGTAGCGCATCCGCACCACGTTCACGCCCGCCGCATCGGCCGCCTCCGGGTTCTCGCCGACAGCCCGTAGTGCGAGCCCGAAGCGCGTCCGCATGAGCACCCACCAGGCGAGGGGCACCAGCACCAGGAATGCCAGGTACGTGAGCGCGTACTGGCTGAAGATGCCGCCAAGCCCCAGCGGATCGATGAGCGGGTACGGGTCCAGCCGGCTGAGGCGCCGCTGGGCACCGAACGCCAGGCGATTGAGGAACTCGGAGACGCCGATCAGGAACAAGGTCAGACCGAGCCCCGAGACGTGCTGGTTGGCGCCCAACGTCACCGTCAGGAGCCCCATCAGCCCGCCGGCTGCGACGCCGACGGCGAGCGCCGCCAACAGCCCGAGCTCCAGCGAACCCGTCCAGAACGCCGCTGCGAAGCCGAAGAAGGCGCCGCTGTACATCGTGCCCTCGATGCCGAGGTTGAGGACGCCCGATCGTTCGGCGTACGTCTCGCCCACGGTGCCGAATACCAGCGGCGTCGCGTTCCGGAACATGG
>JACDBP010000329.1 GCA_013694835.1 Chloroflexota bacterium | reverse complement strand
GCGATATCCCGGTCGAGCGGCACGACGGTGACCCCTTCGAGCGTCGACAGCTCCTCGGCGTAACGCTCGGCCATCGCCCCGTCACCTTCTCTGGCCGGACCGCTGGCGACCTCTGCGATGGCGAGCGTCGCCAGCACGCCTTCCAGTGGGCCGACCGCCATCCGATCGAGGAGTGCCCCCGCCGCCTCCGCCTGCGCGCCGCTGCCCTCCAGAAGGTAGATGAGGACGTTGCTGTCGATGCCCGCCCGACGATGTCGAGCGAGGCCGGATCCCGTCATCGAGCGCGTTCGGCCTCATCCCGCAGTCCCCGGACGAAAGTGACGGGGTCGACTCCCTTCCACGCGGCGCGGCCAAGTCCCCGCAACCGCTCAGACGGCTTGTCGGGCCGGATCCGGAGGATCAGTGAATCATCGGCCACTTGGACTGACAGGCGGTCTCCGGCCTTGATGCCCAAGCGCTTTCGAGCATCGCTTGGCAACGAGATCTGGTACTTGCTGCTGACCTTGACGCTTGCCATGGGCCAAGTGTACCAAGCGAGGTTCGCTCACGAGGGCAGCAGCCGGCCACGCACCCAGGCGGCCTGGACCATGTCCGGATGGTCACGGAAGATGAGCCGCGAGGCAAGCTCGGCGGGATCGTCGGAGTCGATGCCGGGCAGCGGCGCGGTGAACGAGGCGTCGACCGCGATGAGGTCCGCGTCCTTGCCGATCTCCAGGGAGCCCGCGACGTCTTCGATGCCGAGGACCCGGGCGCCGTCGAGCGACCCCATCCGTAGCCACTCGAGCGGCGTGAGCATCGGCCGCGACTCGCCCTGGACCGTGCGCAGCGCGTTCTGGGTGTAGGCGCCGACGCGCATCTGGGCGAACATCGAAAGGTCCGGCCCCGCGGCGACGTCCGAGCCGAGCCCCACCGACAGCCCGGCGTCGAGGTACCGCGCCAGCTGCATGACCCCGCTGGCGAGGAACAGGTTCGAGGCCGGGCAGTGGGCGATGCGCGAGCCCGACTCGCGCAGCCGCTCGATCTCCCGCGGTGAGAGGTGGATGGCGTGGGCGAAGATCGAGCGCTCGCCGAGGCCGTCGGCGCGGTCGTAGACGTCGAGGTAGTCGATGGCCTCCGGGAAGAGCCGCCGGACCGTCTCGCCCTCGTGGCGGTCCTCCGATAGGTGGGTCATCCAGTAGGCACCGGTCTCGCGGGCCAGCCGTGCCGATTCACGGAGCATCTCGGCCGTGCAGGAAACCGCGAACCGCGGCGTGAATGCGTACTGGAGGCGGCCGTCGTCGCGACCATGCCATCGGGCGCACAGGTCCGCCGACTGGCGGAGGCTCAGCTCCAGGATCTCGTCGCGCGCGAGGCGGTCGTCGTAGGTGACGCGATCCATCATCACCTTGCCGATGACGGCCCGGATGCCGTGCTCCTCGGCGGCCCGGAACGCCTCGTCCAGGCTCGGCTCGTAGACCGCGCCGTAGAGCACGGCGGTGGTCGTGCCCGCGTGCGCGAAGGCGCGGTACGCGGCCGGCGCGAGGGTGCGCGCGGAGGCCACGTCGAAGGCCTCTTCGAGCGGGAAGATGTAGCGCTCGAGCCAGGCCAGGAGGTCGAGGCCTGCCCCGAGACCAGCGTTCGGCAGCTGCGGCAGGTGGGCGTGGAGGTCGACCATCCCCGGCAGCAGCAGCCACGGCCGAAGGTCGACGATGGGGACCTCGTCGGCGGGAGGGCCTCCCGCGTCCTCCTCCGCCTGGGAGGCCGCGGGGCGCTCCGACCATATGCCGACCCACGCGATGCGGCCACGGGAATCGACCCCGACTTCGCCGTCGGCCTCGAAGCGCGTCCCGCCGTCGTCGAGCGGCGTCAGCAGCCGACCTCGGACCACGAATGGCGGCTTGGCCGGCAGTGCGGGTGTCGGTCGCTCGTGCATCGGCCGCATCTTCGCACCGGCGAGGTCATGTAGCGCCTCCGGCGCGGCGCCCCCAAGCTCGGATCCGAGGTCGATCTCACCTTCGCCAGTCGACTCAGGGCATAGATAGTGGGTTCCGGGGGCGGCGGCCGCGCGCGGCTGGGTGGCGGTCGGGCGCGGTCGACTTCGTGACGAACGCGGGTCGCTCCCGGCGTCACGGCGGGTGGCTGGTCGACCTGGGATCCGCGACGAACCCGGGTCGATCCCAGCTCCGCAACGAAGGCGGGTCGATCCCGGCTTCGCGACGGTCGCTTTATGCCCTGAGTCGACTGGCAGGAGTGATGTCGGATCCGGATGCCGAGCACGAAACGGCTCCACAGCACTGCCCGAGAAGACTTCTGGGCGCGACGCGGTCCGGGCCTCAACCAGACACGGATCACCGGTCCAGGGCGGCCACCGTCTCGGGCGACGCGGCACCCGATGCTGCGGCCTCGCGCACGGCCACATCCTGCAGCAGCATCCGTCGCCCCACGAGGATCAGTACCGCCCCGACCATCAAGGCCACCGCAGCGCCCAGCCATGCAGCCGCAAACGAGCTCGCTTCCGCCGTGGCACCGAACACGAGCGGCCCGACCATGCCGCCGGCGAACAGGCCGAGCTGCGTGATCCCGGTGGCGGCTGCGGGGGCGTTCGGGTTGCGCCGCACGATCGCGTAGGTGAACAGCCCGTTCCAGCCCCAGCCGGCACCGAACGCCACCACCGAGCCGAGCACCAGCAGCACATGGACCTCGGAGAACACGAGCAGCCCCATCGCCATACCGCCAACGATCATCAGCAGCGCGACCTGCGCCAAGTGGCCGCCCTCGCGCTGGTCGGCGCGATGGCCGCTCCAGACCCGACCGACGATACCCGTCACGCTCGCGACGGCGAGCACCAGCCCCGAGGAACCAACGTCGAGGCCGCTCGACACGGCCGACTTCACGAAGAAGGCGCCGAGCGCGTTGACCGATGCGGAGCCGAGGGCCGCCGCCAGGGCCAGCACCGCGAGCGGCGCCAGCGATACGTCGCCGGCCCGCAACGATCCCGGCCGGCGCACCGGGTGCTCGCCGCTCCTCGGTGCCACCGACAGGAGGACCAGGAACAACACCGGGGCGACCGCGAAGGCCCAGCGCCAGCCCACGGTGAGCCCGACGAGCGGCACGGCGAGTCCGCCGAGCAGCGTCGCGACCGGGATGGCCGCCTGCTTGAGGCCGAAGGCCAGTCCCTGGCGGTGCTTCGGGACGGTCCTCGCCAGCGCAAGGTTGGCTCCGAGTTGCGCCAGGGCATTGCCGAGACCACCGAGGAGCATCGCGAGCAGTAGCCCGGCCCAGTCGCGAGCGAGGATCGCGACGATCAGCAGCGCCAGGGTGCTGGCGGCCCCGCCCAGGAGCATCGCCCGATCGCCGCCGATGCGCTCCGCGAGGCGTCCTGCCGGCACGCTCGAGACTGCCGAGCTCAGGTAGTAGGCGCCGACGGCCGCCCCCAGCTCCGCGTCGCCGAACCGCAGCTCCTCCCCGACGAACACCGCGAGACCGCCCAGCAGGAAGAGCGGCAGGACACCGACCGTGGTGGCCACGACAGCCCCCGTGATCGATCGCACGGGGAGTCCGTCGCTGTCCGCCATGCCCCGATGCTACGGGCTGACGGCTCGCCAGGCGCGCGCCCGCCCGACCTCGAATGCGCTCTGGTGGCACCATGACGTCGTCCGAGCCCGACACCGCGCGATCCACGTCGATGGAGCCGCCCGTGACCGAACCCGACGTTCCCGCAACCCCGAGCCCCGAACCGATGCCAGCCGCGGCTGTCGCGGCAGTCACCGCGGTGGTCTAGCCCTGCGCGCGCTGCACGGCCTCGAAGCGAGCATGGAAGCTCGGTCGAGCCGCTGGACCGGCCACCTGGAGGGGATCGAGGCGCTCTTTCGGGCGCTCAACAGCGGGCGCGATGTCAATTCCGTCGCAGAACTCCTCGCACGCGAGATCGACAAGCTCATCGACTGGGACGGACTGCGGTTCTATGTCCTCCAGGACGATGGCATCACGCTCGAGCCGGTGACGATCGTCAGCAAGGTCCCCGAGTACGCCGCGGAGACGGCGGAGGGCGTGCGGTTGCGGCTGGGCGAGGGCCTGAGCGGGATCATCGCCCGATCCGGGGTGGCCGAGGTCATCCCGGATGTGCTCCGCGACCCGCGCATGGTCGTCGCGCCCGGCGGCGCCGCGTCCAGCAGCCCCGCGAACGACCAGTCGATGGTCGTCGTGCCGCTGGTCTTCGAGGACCGCATCCTCGGGCTGCTGGAGCTCTCGCGGCTGGGCCTGGACCAGTTCGACACGGACGAGCTGCGGCTCGCGCAGATCATCGCCGCCCAGGCAGCGGTCGCGCTCGTGAACGCCGGCAACGTCGAGGAGCTGGAGCGGCGCAGCGCCAGCCTCGAGCGCCAGCTGGCCAGCCAGCGTCAGCTGGTTGCGATCACCGAGCGCCTCCTGAAGACCGGTGACCAGCACGCGATCTTCACGGCCATCGCCGACACCCTGGCGGAGGTGGTGCCGTACGACGCCCTTACGATCTACGTGGCCGATCGCCAGGCCGACGAGCTCGTTGCGGTCTTCGCCCGCGACCCGTACGAGGAGGACATCGTCGGCGCGCGCCTCGGGCTGCGGGCCGGTATCACCGGCGACGTGATCGCCCGGGGCGAGGCGGAGCTCATCCAAGACGCGAACCAGGACCCCCGGTCACAGCAGGTGCCCGGCACGCCCGACGAGATCGAGTCGCTGATCGTGGCGCCGCTGGGCAGCCCTGAGGGGGTCATCGGCAGCCTCAACGTCTACCGCGTCGCTCGCCAGTTCGACGAGGAGGACCTGGATTTCACGAAGCTGTTCGCGAACCATGCGGCGATCGCGCTGGAGAACGCCCAGATCCACGAGCAGCTGTCGGTCGCCGCCCGCACGGACCCGCTCACCGGGTTGCCGAACCGGGCCCTGTTCCGCGACCGGGTGGAGCGGGCGCTCGCCCGACGTCGCCGCACCAGCGACTCGCTGGCGGTGCTGTTCCTTGACCTCGACGAGTTCAAGCACATCAATGACAGCCTGGGTCACGCAGCGGGCGACGAGGTCCTCAAGTTGCTCGGCGTCCGGCTGCGGGCATCGCTCCGTGCCGGAGATACCGTGGCGCGCCTCGGCGGCGACGAGTTCGCCATCCTTTTGGAAGGCCCATCGGCCCGCCAGCCACTGGTTGCCGCACAGCGGCTGACTGACGTGCTCCGCGACCCGTTGCTGATCGACGGTCGGGAGGTGAACGTCGAGGCCAGCGTGGGCATCGCCATCACCGTCACCGGGCCGGGAGAGAACGGGGCCGCCGGCGCCGAGCGAGCCGCCGCTGACGCGCTGCTGCGAGATGCCGATGTGGCGATGTACCGCGCCAAGGCCCGCGGCAAAGGCAGGTTCGTCCAGTTCGAGCAGGGCATGCACGACCAGGCGATGGCGCGCCTCGACCTGGAGACGGCACTCCGGGAGGCGATCGCCGCGGAAGCCTTCACGGTCGTCTACCAGCCGGTCGTCGAGCTCCGCACACGCGAGGTCCGGGCCGTCGAGGCGCTGATCCGCTGGGTACATCCGACGCAGGGACCGATCGCGCCGGATGCCTTCGTGCCGCTGGCCGAGGAGACGGGCCTCATCCGTCCCATCGGCCGGATGGTCCTGCGCGAGGCGTGCCGCCAACTCCAGTCCTGGAACGCGGCCGGAAGCGTGGATCCGGACCTGGCCGTCACGGTCAATGTCTCGGCGCGCCAGCTTGCCGACTCCGGCTTCCTGGATGAGGTGCGTGAGGCGCTCGCAGGTGCGACTCTGCATGCCTCGAGACTCCAGCTGGAGATCACCGAGAGCGCGCTGCTCGATCGGGACGGCCACGCGATCGCGACCCTCCGTGCGCTGCGCGACCTCGGCATCCGCATCACGGTCGATGACTTCGGCACCGGCTATTCGTCGCTGAGCTCGATCAAGGTGCTGCCTGTTGATGCGCTCAAGATCGATCGCTCCTTCATCGACG
>JACDBP010000284.1 GCA_013694835.1 Chloroflexota bacterium | reverse complement strand
GCACGAGGGCCGCCCGGGCGTGGTCGAGGCAGCCGGCCTGCCCAGTGCGGAGGGCATCACGATCGCGCGGCTCGGATTCCGACGCTTCGCGGCCGCCGATGCTGACTACGAAGCCCTGGCGAGGCTCATCGGCACCGCCAGCGTGGCCGACGGGCTCGACTATGTGCCGTCGGTCGCCGGGTTGCGCAACGACTTCGAGCACGTGGCGGACTTCGATCCGCGGGAGGACGTGCTGCTGGCCGAGGTGGACGATGCCCTGGTGGGCTTCGGCCAGGTCCAGCGGGACGTCCGCGACGGCAGGCCTGTCTACTGGACGTTCGGAACCGTGCTGCCGGCCTATCGTCGGCACGGGCTCGGTCGCGCGATCGTGCGGGCCAATGAGCGCCGTCTGCGGGAGATCGGCCGCCGCTTCGGCGAGGAGGAAGGCCGCACGTTCGCCTCCTGGGCGGACGATCAGCAGAGCGGCACGCGCGAGCTGCTGACCTCGGAGGGCTACGAGCCGATCCGCTACGGCTTCTCGATGCGACGCCCTGACCTTGAAGAGCTGCCGGAGGCGCCCCTGCCCGACGGCCTGGAGGTGCGACCCGTCCTGCCGGAGCACCACCGAGCGATCTTCGACGCGGACGACGAGGCTTTCCGCGACCACTGGGGCCATCGCGACGCGACGGAGGAGGACTTCGCCGCGCGGTACGGGGACCCGGACCTTGACACCCGGCTGTGGCGCGTGGCGTGGGACGGCGAGCAGGTGGCCGGCTCGGTGATGAGCTACATCTGGCGCAGCGAGAACGAGGCACTCGGCGTACGGCGCGGCTGGCTGGAGCGGATCTCGGTCCGGCGGCCGTGGCGACAGCGCGGTCTTGCCCGCGCCTTGATCGTGTCGGCGCTCGAGGGGTTGCGGGATGCCGGGATGAACGAGGCGATGCTCGGCGTCGACGCGGAGAATCCGACAGGCGCGGTCCGACTCTACGAATCGGTCGGCTTCCGCGAGAAGGACCGCAGCACGAGGTACCAGAAGGCCTGGTCCTGGGATCCAGGGAGGCGGCAGGGTTCGGCGTCGCGGGCTCGACCACGAACCTGACAAAAGGTGTCCGCTATCACCTCCACCATCCCGATGACGAGAGTTGCAGCTACCCCCGTACAAGGAGGAACACGAATGCAGGCCGACGAGATTCGTTTCCTGTACGCCTATGACCGCTGGGCGACCCGCCGGGTGCTGGCGGTTCTCGACGGCCTGGACCCGGCCGCGTGGACGCGGACGGACATCGTCGGCGAACGGGGACTGGGCGCCATCCTTGTCCACCACCTGGGCGCCTCGCAGCGCTGGCGCCACGGGTTCCAGGACACCGGCGAATCCCCCGAGCCCGAACGCGAGCCGCTGCCGACGATCGACCAGCTGCGCGAACGCTGGGATGCCGAGTGGGCGACTGTCGATGCCTGGCTGCCGACCGTGTCCGACGGCTTCGTGGCGTACGTCCACGAGGGCATGCCCGTCTGGAAGATGCTGGTGCACGTCGTGAACCATGGGACGCAGCACCGAGCGGAGGCGGCGGCGCTTCTCACCGCTGAGGGCCGATCGCCCGGCGAGCTCGACCTGATCAACTACGCCGAGGAGCAGACCGGGGACGGCAACACGGAGGCCCGAGCCGGATAGGGGCGCGGCCGGTCCCGGTGGCTCACACCTCGTTGCAACTGGTCTCGAAGTCCTCCGGGTCGCTGATGCAGACGTCGTTGCCGTCCCCGCCGTAGAGCGTGTCGTTGCCCTCCACGGTGTCCTCCGCGTACAACCGGTCGTGCGCCTTGCCGCCTCTCAGCGTGTCGTTTCCACTGCCGGCGTAGAGGCGGTCCCGGTCTGCTCCGCCGGTGAGCTCGTCGTCGCCGCCACCGCCGAAGAGATAGAGCGGCAGGAAGGCGATCGTGCCGGTGCCCGGGTCATTGCCGGTGATCGTGTCGTTGCCGTCGTAGCCCCACGCGCTGACGTAGTCGGCGCTGAGGTACTTCACGTCGTGGTCCCCGTCGGCGGCGTTCAGGTTGATCGCCGGGATGACGATCATGACGCCCTGGACCCACCCGAACCCGATGTCGTCGGCGGCCGGCGTGCCAGCGATCCGGAGCGAATCGAAGTCCTGGCCCAGCAGCACCGTGAACTCGATCTCGTCGGTCGTGCCCGCTTCGTCGCCGTAGCCCGGCGCGAACGGCCCGTTGTCCAGGTTGATGCGCACCTTCTGGGAGCCGTCGCCGCCGTAGATCGAGATCCGCTGGGTGTTCCAGACGTCGGGTGGGTCGATGTCCCCACAGACGGCACCGTTGACCAGGATGACCCCCGCCGCCGTTCGATCGATCACCGCCTCCGCGCCGGCCGCGACGTCGACTCGAACGATGTGATCGTTCACCCTGCAGGTGACGCCGTCGCTGCGTCCCGCAGCCAGGACGGGGGTCGCTCCGCCCGCGAAGCAGACCACGACGGCCGACAGCAGAAGCCAGATGCGCCGGGCGAAGGTGACGCGACGCGATGCGTGATAGCTCATCTCAGCAGGCGGACACGAAGTCTTCCGGGTCGCTGATGCAGGTGTCCGTGCCCGCACCACCGTTGGCGCTGTCGTTGCCCTCCACGCCGTCCTTCGTGTACAGCTTGTCGTTGCCCTTGCCGCCCTTCAGCGTGTCGTTGCCACCGTCGCCCCAGAGGACGTCCGCGGCGCTGCCTCCGGTCAGCATGTCGTTACCGCTGCCGCCGGTGAGGCGGATCGGCAGGAACGCCGTGCCCGTAGAAGGGTCGTTACCCGTGAGGGTGTCGTTGCCGCCGTAGCCCCACGCGATGACGAAGTCGGCGCTCTGATACAGGACGTCGTGGTCGCCGTCGCCGTTGAGGTTGATGGCGGGCGTGGGGACCCAGGCGCCCGGCTTCGACCCAAACGCGATCTCATCGGCGCCTGCGGTGCCCTCGATATCGAGCCGGTCCCAGCCCTGGCCCATCAGCAGGATGAACTCGATCTCGTCGGTGTCGCCCGCCTCGTCGCCGTAGCCGGGAGCGAAACCGCCGTTGCCGAGGTTGATCGTGACCTCCTCGCCGCCGTTGTCACCCTCGATACGGATCTGCTT
>JACDBP010000265.1 GCA_013694835.1 Chloroflexota bacterium | reverse complement strand
CCGGTCGCGTTGAGGAGTGGCAGGCATCGATCCTGGGCGGAAGGATCGGCGGAGACCACATCGGCGAACCAGGAGCCGAGATCGAGGACCAGCGCTCCTCAGAGATGGCCGCGTGTGCCGGGTGCCTCGACCACCCCGTCGAAACCGAGGACGCGTGGTCCTCACGGGTGCTTTCGCGGAGCCGTGCGTGGGCGGAAGGTCCCCACGGCTCGACCATCCACTGGGGGCATGGTGGTGGGCGATACTGGATTCGAACCAGTGACCTCACGGATGTGAACCGTGCGCTCTAACCGACTGAGCCAATCGCCCGGGGAACCGGCCTGACGCGGTCAGGTGGAGCGACATTATCGGGCGGGTGGCTCGGATGCGTCAACGCGACTGCGGCGGTCGGCGCGCGGCCTCCGGGCGTGGACCGGACCGCGAACCAGGTGTCCTGCCGCGGTCACTCAGCGCAGGCCGACGGCGGCCGCCAGGACGGTCAGGAGCACGATAAGGACCATCGGCGACAGATCGATCATGCCCGTCCGCGGCAGGATCTCGCGGATCGGTCGCAGGATCGGCTCCGTGGCGCGGTAGACGAATCTGGCGGCCTGGCCGCGAGATGGCGGGTCGATCCAGCTAAGCAATACCCTGGCGAGGATCAGCACGTAGAGGACGACCACCAGGACCCGGAACAGGAGCACCACGTCGCCCATCGCCCCCCGAGTATCGCTCAGGCCGCTGGACGCTCGCCGAAGATCGCCCGCCCGACCCGGACGATGGTGGCTCCCTCCTCGATCGCCACCTCGAAGTCTGCGGTCATGCCCATCGACAATCCCGGACCGATCGCGGGTGACCGTGCGCGGAGTCCCTCGCTCAGCGAGCGGAGCGCCCGGAAGGTCGGCCGGGCCGCGTCCGCCGACTCGGCCACGCGCCCCACCGTCATCAGCCCCGCGATGCGCAGCGACGCCAGCCCGAGCAGGTCGCCGAGGGCGTTCGTGAGCCGGTCCGGGCCGAAGCCCGCCTTCGCCGGATCGTCGTCGACGTTGACCTGAAGGTAGACGGCGAGCGTGCGCCCGAGCTCACCCGCCAGCCGGTCGAGCCGCTCCGCCAGCTCCACCGAATCCACCGACTGGATCACCGCGAAACGCTCTACAGCTCGCCGGGCCTTGTTGGCCTGCAGCCTGCCGACCAGGTGCCACTCGAGCTCGGGGTCGGCCAGCGCGTCCATCTTGGGCACGGCGTCCTGGACCCGGTTCTCCGCGAATCGGACCAACCCGAGGCGCCGCGCATCCCGGATGCGCTCGACGGGCATCCCCTTGGAGACGGGCAGCAGCGTGACCGTCCGTGGATCCCTCCCGGCGCGCTCACAGGCTTCCCGGATGCGCGCCTCGACGGTCGCCAGCCGGGAGCGGAGATCGTCGGCCGGAGCGATGGGTGGCTAGCGGTTCCGGCGCAGGAAGGCCGGGATGTCCAGGTCCTCGGCGTCCGGCACTGGAGTAGAGCGGCGCGACGACATGACGTCGGTACGCTCACGCTCGGATCGGGCTGGGGCATCGGGGCGGTCCTGGCGCTCACTGCTGCCAGCGGATCCCGAGTCGTCCGCGGCTTGGAACTTCGGCTCGGCCGCTGCCCGCTCCTCATCCAGCTCGCGCAGGAAGTCGCGACCCTCGCGATCGGCGCGGAGGTCAGCGGCGATCGCGTCGGTGCCGGCGTTCGAGGTCGAACGCGCGCCGCCGTTGCCGATGAACATCTGGCCCGACGCGGAGCCGTCGGCGCTGCGGACGCCGTAGCCGCTGCCGGCAGCGACGTCCGTCGCGGCACGGGAGATCTCGCGCTTGCGCGAGGAGTCGAAGCCGGTGGCGATGACCGTGATCATCACCTCGTCACCCATCCGCTCGTCGATGACGGTCCCGAAGATGATGTTCGCCTCCGGGTCGGCGGTCTCCTTGATGATCTCTGCTGCCTCGTTGACCTCGAACAGGCCCAGGTCGGAGCCGCCGGTGATGTTGAACAGGATGCCCTGCGCCCCCGTGATGCTGATCTCCAGCAGCGGGCTTGCCGTGGC
>JACDBP010000261.1 GCA_013694835.1 Chloroflexota bacterium | reverse complement strand
TCCTCAACCCGGCCAAACGCGGCGCCCATGCGGCGGCGTCCCTGCGGCCGCCCGACCCGGCCTTCGTCGAGGGCTGGTCGCCTGCCAGCGGCGTCCGCATGGTCACGCTGGCGCCGGAGCTGCCGGGAGCCCTGGACGTCGTCCGCGCGCTCACGTCTGCGGGTGTCGTCGTCTCAGCAGGCCATTCGACGGCCACCCTGGACGAGGGCCGAGCAGGCTTCGACGCGGGCATCACGACGGTGACGCATCTGTTCAACGCCATGCCGCCCCTGGATCACCGAGCCCCGGGCCTGGTCGCGGCCGCCATCGCCGATCAGCGGGTGACGGTGAGCTTGATCCCCGACGGGATCCACGTCGCGCCTGCCATGGTCGCGCTCGTCTGGCAGCTGGCTGGGCGGAGCCGCTTCGCGTTCGTCACCGACGCCATCGCCGCCCTGGGCATGCCGCCGGGAACCTATCGGCTGGCTGGCGCCGAGGTCGTCGTGGACGAGATGGCGGCACGGATCGGCGACGTGCTTGCCGGCAGCATCCTGTCACTGGACCAGGGTGTGCGGAATCTCATCGGGTTCACGGGCTGTTCAGCGGCGGAGGCTGTCGGCGCTGCTTCGGCCGTGCCGGCGCGGCTGATCGGCGCGATGGACCGCGGCATGCTCCGCGTCGGAGCCCGGGCTGATGTGGTGTTGCTCACCCGCGATCTCAACGTCGCGGCCACCGTGGTCGGCGGCTGCGTCGTCCATGCAGGGCCTCGCTGAGCTCGGCGATGACCATGCGCGACGAGATCCTGGAGCAGCCTGCCGTCGTTGGCCATCTCCTCAGCTCGGCGCGGGCCGCGCTCGACGGCCTCCTGGCGCGGCTCGACCGCAAGCGGCCGGAGTACGTGGTGATCGCCGGCCGCGGCACGTCCGACCACGCGGCCGTCTACGCGCAGTACGTGCTCGGCGTTCGCAATCGACTCTCGGTGGCGCTGGCGGCACCGTCGATCCTGTCGCTCTACGGCGTGGCTCCGGACGTGAGCCGGGCGCTCGTCATCGGCATCAGCCAATCGGGGGCCTCGCCCGACATCGTCGCGGTGGTCCAGGCTGCTCGCTCGCAGGGGGCCCCTACGCTGGCCATCACGAATACCCCTGCCAGTCCGCTGGCTGAAGCCGCGGAGCATCTCGTCGATCTGGGCGCCGGCACGGAGCGCTCGATCGCCGCCACCAAGAGCTATACCGCCGAGCTCGTCGCCGTCGCCATGCTCTCCGCCGTGCTCCTGGACCGTGACGGTCGGCAGGATGCCTTCGCGGAGCTCGATGTGCTGCCGGAGGCCATGACGCGGGTGCTCGACACCGAGCCTGACGTCCAGCGGATCGCCCGGGCGGCGGCCGGGATGGAGCGCTGCATCGTGCTCGGTCGAGGGTTCGAGTACGCCACCGCCCGAGAGTGGGCGCTCAAGCTCAAAGAGCTTTCGGGCGTGCTCGCCGACCCGTACTCCACTGCCGATTTCGAGCACGGTCCGAAGGCCCTCGTCGAGCCTGGCTTCCCCGTCCTGGCGGTCGCGCCAGCGGGTGTCGCAGGGTCGGCAGACCTTCGCGGGTTGTTGGTCCGCCTCCGGACCGAACATGGAGCGCGCATCACGGTCCTCTCCGACGATACGGCGACGCGCGCGCTGGCCGACGAAGCCGTGGCGCTTCCCGAGGACTTGCCGGAGTGGCTGGCACCGATCGTTAGCATCGTGCCGGCACAGCTTCACGCCTACCACCAGACGATCGCGAACGGCCGCGACCCGGAGTCGCCACAGCACCTCTCGAAGGTGACGCTCACTCGCTGAGCTCGTCGCTGGTCGCTGATCGCTCGTCGGCCTGCGACCTACTCCAGTCGACTCAGGGCATAGGCGCAACTGGCGGCACGACCGCGCAAGCGGCGGGGCGCCGGCGCCGACGCGACTCTAGAGCAACTCCCCGTGGGCCGAGGCCTGGGGCGCACCGTCCGGCGGGCGTGGCTCCTCTCCCGGGCCGTAGACCGGCCGATGCTCCTCGGGCACCAGATCGTTCTCCTGGACCACGCCGGCGTTCACCTCGCTCGCGGCACGCTCGGTCGGCAGCATCGGGTCGTCGAGGACCCCCTCGAGGCCGCTACCCGCGCTGCTGCCTGCCGCGAGGACGGGCAGCGTTCGCGCGCTCTGCCCTTCGATCGCCCCGACGCCGTAGGGCACCCACTTGGACGGGTCCTGCAGCCGGTGCTGCTCGGTGTTGCCGCGCGTGTGGATCTCCTCGAACCCCTTCGGCTCGATCCACATCCGATCGCCCTGGAGCAAGCCGTGGACACCCGACTGACCGGGCTCCGGGCGCTGTGACCGGCAATACGTGCAGCTCGACGAGTCGTGCCGCTCGTACGTCGTCGGCTCCTCGTAGGTCGTGATATAGCCCTCGTAGTTGCGAAGCACGACCTTGTGGTCTGAGTACGAGATAAGGTAGTTCGGCATCACGGGGATCTTGCCGCCGCCACCAGGCGCATCGATCACGAACGTCGGGACGGCGTACCCGGACGTATGGCCGCGCAGCCCCTCCATGATCTCCAGGCCCTTGCCGACGGGCGTCCTGAAGTGCCCGGAGCCCTCCACCAGATCGCACTGGTAGAGGTAGTAGGGACGGATCCGGTTCTCCACGAGCCTGTGCAGCAGTGAGCGCTGGATGTGGACGCAGTCGTTGACACCCGCCAGCAGCACCGACTGGTTGCCGACGGGGATGCCCGCGCGCGTCAGCCTGTCGACCGCCCGGGAGACCTCGGGCGTGATCTCGTTCGGGTGGTTGAAGTGGAGGTTCATCCAGATCGGGTGGTACTTCGCCAGCATCTCGCACAGGTCGTCGTCGACCCGCTGGGGCAGGAAGACCGGCACCCGGGACCCGATCCGCACGATCTCGATGTGGGGGATCTCCCGGAGCCCGCGCATGACAGATTCCAGCAGCTTCGGCGCCAGCGTCAGGCCGTCGCCGCCGGAGATCAGCACGTCGCGCACCTGGGGCGTGCGTCGCAGGTAGTCGAGCTGCGCCTCGTGGTCGCGGCGGTTGAAGTTCTGGGTCGGGTCGCCCACGATCCGCGACCGCGTGCAGTAGCGACAGTACGAGGCGCATTGCGTCGTGATGAGCATCAGCACCCGGTCGGGGTAGCGATGGACGAGGCCCGGCACCGGCGAATGGCGGTCCTCGGCGAGGGAGTCCTCCATCATCGCCGTGAAGGCCTGCTGCTCACGACCGAGCGGGATGACCTGGCGGCGGATCGGGTCGTCGGGGTCGTCAGGGTCGATGAGGCTGATGAAGTATGGCGTGATATCGACCCGGAACTTCTCGGGGGCGCTCAGCCCCTCGCGCTCCTCGTCGGTCAGGCTCAGCACCTGTTCGATCTCGTGGAGGTCGTTGACGCGGTTGGAGAGTTGCCAACGCCAGTCGTTCCACTTCTCGTCGGGGACGTCGGTCCAGAGCGGAGCGCGGCGACTGACGGCCGGGCGTCCATCGGCGCCGAGCGCGCGCGCCGGGTCACGACGGTTGACGAAGGGTTCCTCGGTGAGGCCCTGGTGAGGCTGCACGACCGAAGCGGTCCTGCCGGTGCTCTCGATCACGATGCTGGTCCTCCCGCCGATGCATAGAAAGTATGCACACTGGATGGTGGCGGATGATACCTCAGCAGGCCTGGCCCCCGAACCCGCTCTGCACCTGTGCCCTGGTACGCGCTCTGCCCTGGCGGCGGCTGTGCCTGGGCAGGGTTGCGACTTGGTAGACTCCGCGACGATGCGTCGCCTGCTGCCACTGGTCGTCCTGCTGCTGGCCGGTGGCGCCGTCATCGGCTTCTATGCGTCCTTCGCGAGCGCCATCGCCCAGCCCGTGGCGCTGCTTGCCGGGATCGCGATGGGCGCCCTCGTGATCGTGATCATCTTTCGCGCCGCGATGGTGCCGGAGTCGCGTTACACCGGCTGGGTCCGCGCCCTCACCGGCCGGAACGGCCGCGTCGCCTTCTTCCTGTTGATCATCGCGTGGGGGGTCTTCATGGCCGGCATAAAGCTCCTGCCGAAACAGAACGAGGGCGGCCTGGGCCTGATCGGCATGCTCGGCGGCTTCTTCATCTTCATGGGCTTCATCTGGTCGGTCATCAGCGAGTGACCCGCGCGACCCCGGAGGGCGTCGCTTGAGGACCGTCACGGTGACCTGGCGACCGGATCACGGACGCTTCGAGGCGCGCGGATCGCACCCCGTGACGATTCCTGTGAATGCCCCGCACGGCGACGGTCCGGCGACCGGCTTCAGCGCGGCGGAACTGTTGCTCGCCGGCGCCGGCAGCTGCTCCATCTGGGACATCGTGGAGATCATGGGCAAGTCGCGCCGGGAGCTGACCGGGCTCGAGGTCCAGGTCGTCGGGGAGCAGGCGACCGACCCGCCCTGGCCGTATCAACGCCTCACGCTGCGATTCACCATCCGCGGCCGGGGCATCACACAGTCGGTGGCGGAACGCGCCGTAGCTCTCAGCGTCGAGAGGTACTGCTCGGTGCTGGCCACCGTTCGCGAGACGGCCTCGATCGAGACGGAGGTGGTGGTCGAGGTCGACGCCACGCCCCCAGTGACGCCCGATCTGGGCGCGGCTGTCGACGATGACGAGCCGCCCGCCAGCGACGCGGGAGCCATCCGCGGCGGACACTGAACGCGAATCACCTGACGGCGGCCGTCGCTCCGTGCGGCCGCCGCTCCACGAAGCCGGGACCTCGACTTGAACCTGAGCATCTTCGAGCGCATCGGCGCCATCGCCGCCCGCCGCCGGTGGTGGGTGGTAGGCGCGTGGGGACTGCTGCTCCTGGCTGCGCTGCCACTCGCGCCCCTGGCACCGGGCGCGTTGCAGGCGGGCGGATTCTCCTCGCCGGGCCTGGAGGCAGCTCGCGCACGGCGGATCCTGGAGGTCGAGCTCGGCGCGCCGCCGTCGGCGATGGTCATCGTGATCCGCAGCGAGAACGACGCCCTGGCTGGCGAGCCGCGGTTCGAGGCCGCCGTGGCCGAGGCGATCGGCGGTGTGGCCACGGCCAGATACGTCCGGCAGGTCCTGAGCCACGTCTATGCGCCGCGCCAGGTCAGCGCCGATCGCCGCACCGTCTATGAGGTCGTCACCCTGACGCTGCCGCCGGACGACTCGCCGGCCGCCCTGGAGCCGGTCCAGGCAGCGATCCGCCAGGTGCCCGGCATCAGCGTCGCGATCGCTGGAGGCCCGGCGTTCTACGGCGACATCCAGGAGGTCTCGGAGGCGGACCTCAGCCGGAGCGAATTGATCTCGCTGCCGCTGGCTGCCGTCGCGCTGCTGCTGGTGTTCGGCGGGGTGGTCGCCGCCGGCGTGCCGCTGATCGTCGGGGGCGCAGCGGTGCTCGTGGCGCTCGCCCTGATCTTCCTCATCGCGACCGTCACACCGATGAGCATCTTCGTGCTCAACCTGGCGACCCTGCTCGGCTTCGGGCTCGGCGTCGATTACGCGCTGCTGCTGACGAGCCGCTTCCGCGAGGAGCTTGCCGGGCTCGGCGGTGGACGGCTCGTCGACGGCCGGATCGATCGGCCTGCTGTCGACCGCGCCGTGGCTCTGACCGTGGCAACGGCCGGTCGCGCCGTCTTCTTCAGCGGTCTCACGGTGCTGCTCGGGCTCACGGGTCTGCTGCTGTTCGAGTTCATGGTCCTGCGCTCGGTCGGCGTGGCAGGTGCCATCGTCGTGGGGCTGGCGGTCGTTGCCGCCCTGACGCTGCTTCCTGCGGCACTTGCCATCGTCGGGCCGCGGATCGACGTGTTTTCGGTTCGTGAGATCGCCGCGCGCCTCCGCCGCCAGCCGATCCCCGTGGGAGCGGTCGCCCGCCCCGACGAACGTGGCGGCGCCTGGGCGCGGCTCGCGCGCTGGGTGATGGCGCGCCCGCTGCAGGTTCTGGTGCCGACGCTGGCGCTGCTGCTGTTGCTCGGCTCGCCGTTCCTGCACGTCCGGTTCAACGCACCGGACGCCTCGATCCTGCCGCCAAGCGTTCCCTCCCGCCAGGCATTCGATCTGCTTGCCCGCGAGTTCCCCGAGGGGGAGTTCGCTCCCCTCCTGCTGGCCGTCCGGACAGAGGGTCCGGCCGTCTCGCCCGATAACGTGGCGCGACTCTTCGACTACTCGCGACGGCTCGCCGCTGACCCCCGGATCGACCGCGTCGGCGGTATCGTCGACATCGACCCGCGGTTGCGCTTGGAGCAGTACCAGATCCTGCTCTCGCCGACGGCCGGCGTGCCCGATCGCTTCGTGGCGGAGACGCAACGGCTCACCACCAGGGGCGACCTGACTGCGTTCACGGTCGTGACCCCGTTCGGCCCCAATCGACCGGAGGCCCGACGGCTCGTCGAAGACCTTCGCGACCCGACATCGTCGTTGGCGCCACCCGCTGGACTCACGGTCGCGGTGGGCGGCGGTGCCGCGGAAGTGAAGGACGTCGTTGACGGCGTGGCCGCGGGCTTCCCCGGCACGGCCCTTTTCATCCTTATCAGCACCTACCTGGTGCTGTTCGTGCTGCTCCGCTCGGCGGTGCTGCCAGCAAAGGCGCTGGTGATGAACGCGCTTTCGATCGTCGCCTCGTTCGGGGCGTTGGTCTGGATCTTCCAGGACGGCAACCTCTCTGCCGTGCTCGGCTTCCAGCCACTGGGCTTCGTCGAGACGACGCTGCCGGTCATCCTCTTCTGCGTCCTCTTCGGCCTGTCGATGGACTACGAAGTGTTCCTGCTCAGCCGCATGAAGGAGGTCTACGACCGGACCGGCGACAACCGGGAAGCGGTGGCACGCGGCCTCGAGCGGTCGGGGCGCATCGTCACCAGCGCGGCGCTCATCGTGGTGGTCGTCGCGGGGTCGTTCGCCTTCGCCGACATCGTGCTCATCAAGGCGCTCGGACTGGGCGTGGCGATCGCCGTGGCACTCGACGCCACGGTCGTCCGAGCACTGCTCGTGCCGTCCACGATGCGGTTGCTGGGCGACCTGAACTGGTGGATGCCGCGGCGGCTGGAGCGCTGGATCGCCGCACGGCTGCCGCTGGGCGAGGGCGCCTGATGGGCAGCCGCTTGGTCGTGATCGGCCTCACCCTGCTGCTTGCTGTCCTGGTGGTGGGCGGCTGCTCCGCAGATGGGCTCCTCCTGGCGAAGGATCAGCCGCAGATGCCGTCGGTAGCGCCCCGGACGTCGCGGCCGGTCGCCGCGGCAGATCCTCAGCCGATCGTCCTGCCGAGAGACGACGCGCCGCACCGGCGACTGACCGAGTGGTGGTACTACACCGGGCATCTGCGGACCGCCGACCAACGCCGCTTTGGCTTCGAGTTCGTCATCTTCCGCGTGGAGCGCGGCGAGTTCCCGGTGACCTGGGCGTCTCACCTTGCGCTGACCGATGAGTCGGGCGGAACGTTCCGGTTCTCGGAACAGAGCGAGATCGGAGAGCAGGTGGACCAGGATGCCGGCACGGCCGATGACCAGCGCGTCGGGTTCGATCTGGCGGTCGAGGGAGGCGACTCGTTCCAGGCTCCGGACGTCGGCGGGCGACTCGGGCCGGCAGATCAGACCGCGGCACGCTCGACCATGGCGGCCACCGCCTGGCGGATGACTGGTGGCGGGGGCCGAGATCGGCTCGATGCCGTCACCCACGGTTTCGGTCTCCGACTCGACCTGGACGCCGGCGCGCGCCCGACGGCACTCCACGATCGCGACGGGTACATCGACTTCGGGGTCGGCGGCGGCTCGTACTACTACTCCCGCACCCGGATGGCGGCAACGGGCACCGTGATCCTGGACGGAGTGCCAGCCGCGGTGGAGGGACAGGCCTGGTTCGACCATCAGTGGGGTGACTTCATCCAGGTCGGTGCCGGCGGCTGGGACTGGTTCGCGATCAACTTGGACGACGGCACGGACGTCACCATCTCCCTGGTGCGCGACGCCGCCGGCGCGTATCCCCTCGTGTACGGGACCCTGGTTCGCGCGGACGGCCGGGTGGAGCACTTGGAGCGCGAGCAGTTCAGGGTGAGCGTCACGAAGGACTGGACCAGCCCCGCCACGGGCGCCGTCTACCCGGCCGGCTGGCAGGTGTCACTGCCGGGGGAGGGTCTGGAGATCGGGCTGCAGCCCACCGTGCCGGCTCAGGAGCTCGACACACGCGCGACGACCGGAGTCGTCTATTGGGAGGGGTCCCAGGTCGTGAGCGCTTCTCGCGACGGGCGGGCCCTCGGCGGCGAAGCCTACGTGGAGCTCACCGGCTACGGGCCGGGGCTGGAGCTCGCCCGGAGCCCGTAGCGATGCTCGCCGAGGGCTACCATGGCCTCGAGCAGCGCGCGCGGCCCTGACCTCGAACGAGCCGCGCCGACCGTCCGGGGGGCCTGGAGGTCGAACGTGGGTGTCTTTGGCCGCATCGGCGGCGTCGAGCGTCCGGTCCAACGCGACATTCCCAGCCTCGACAGCAAGGACGTCGTCGATCGTCGGCTCGAGCCGGGCGCCTTTCCGCTCGGCTGGGACTTCGAGGCCGGGCCGGCGACGACGTCGTACCGTCGGCAGCCGCCGGTGCCCGGGGTCGTCTATGCCGAGCTGCCACTTCGCGCTGCGGCCTTCCTCATCGATCTCACGCTGGTCGGGGTCGTCGGCGGGATCCTCTCCCCGGCGGCCCAACAGCTCGTCGACGCGGTCCTGTCAGCCGATGCCGCCTTCCTTGGCATCACCGCGCGGACCGCGCTGGAGTTCCAGGTCCTGCCGATCCTGATCCACGCCGGTTCATCAGCCGTGGTCGCGGTCTGGTTCTGGCTGAGGTTTCGCGCCACGCCGGGACAGATGATGCTTGGCCTCTTCACGGTCACCCGGACGGAGGGCCTGCCGCTTGGCAGGAGCCAGGCACTGCTCCGGTGGCTGCTCCTGTTCGGCCCGGCCACCATCCTCACGGGGTCAGGCTCGGCCGCGCTCCTGTACCTCCGGGCGGCCGTCGCCGAGGGTGACGCGCGCGGCGCCAACTTGGTGGCGGCCACGATCACGGTCGTCGCCCTCGCCTGGTACGGGCTGCTCGCCGCGTCGATCGCTGGCGACCGCCGCGGTCGCGGTCTTCACGACAAGCTGGCAGGGAGCGTGGTCGTCCGCCGCGACGGCAGCCCCAGCTGACGGAGCGAAGCGTCCGATGACGAGCGCGCAACTCGTGAGACATCACGGGCGCGCGGTCCGTGCGGGAGGCGGCGACCGATCCTCGTGACCCGTTCTGAGGACTGCCAGTCCTCGATCCGGTGCCGAACGCGGCGCCTCGGCGGCCCTCGCGACCTGCTGAGGACTGCCAGTCCTCGATCTCGCATCCAAGAGCGGCCGGGGATCACCCAGGACCATCCTCGGGCCCTCGACGAGGACTCCCAGTCCTCACCGTGCCTCGAAACGACACGACCCGCCCGCGTCCGCCCGAACGTGAGGCGTGGCAGTCCTCACCGTGGTCAGCGACCCAACCGCACCCCGCGTGGCGGGCCGCCCAGGAGTCGCGCAGCGCCTCGCTCCACTTCAGCCCACAGGACCACCGAGCCGGGCCACGGTCGATCCATCGTCGTCAGGGACACGATGGCATCGGACCTTGGCTCGTGTGGGGAGAAGCAGGCGACGCGATGGCGTGAGCGATGCAGGCGACGCGGTGGCCGTCGGGGTTGCCTTCGAGCTTCACGCGATGGCCGACTCGCGCCAGGTGGGCGAACAGCCCGCGACGGCCAGGACTGCCTCAGCGGTCCTTGCC
>JACDBP010000248.1 GCA_013694835.1 Chloroflexota bacterium | reverse complement strand
ATCCTGCTCGCTCCTCGTACAGCCGCATCAGCGCCATTGCGAGCTTCGCCGGATCGTGGTGGTGGGCATTCTGCTCGTCGACCATGTCGCCGGTCACGACGCGCGGACCCGGGCCCTCCGGCGCCGGGCTCAGCCGTACGGGCTCGGCGGGATAGCCGGCGGGCGCGCGGCCGCCCGGATTGTCGTTCGCCAGTACGACGTCCACGAGGTCGGCGACGCCGTGCGACGCGAGTGCCCCGACGTGGTCGGCGTAGCTGTAGCCCTCGGTCTCGCCGCGCTGGGTCGCGACGTTGCAGACCAGCACCCGGGGCGCGGTCGCGGCCGCCAGGGCGGCGCGCACGTCGGGCAGCAGCAGGCTCGGCAGGATGCTCGTGTAGAGGCTGCCCGGGCCGATGACGATGATCTCGGCGCTCTCGATCGCCTCGATCGCCTCGGACGAGGCGGACAGCTTCTCGGGGGTGACCCAGACCCGTCTGATCCCCGAGGCCCTGGTGATCTTCGACTGACCCTCGATGGTGCGGCCGTCGACCAGCTCGGCGTGGAGCGTCAGGGCGGCGGGGGCGACGGGCACGACCTGGCCGCGCACCGCGAGCACGCGGTTCGACTGCCGCACCCCTTCCTCGAAGTCGCCCTCGATGGCGATCATCGCCGCGATCAACAGGTTGCCGAAGGCGTGCCCGGCAAGACCTGGCGAAAGCGGCGTCTCCTCCGGAAAGCGGTACTGCAGCAGCCGGGTCATCAGCGGCTCGGTATCGGCGAGTGCCGCGATGCAGTTCCGGATGTCGCCCATCGGCGCGATACCCAGCCCTTCGCGCAGCTTGCCCGACGAACCGCCGTCATCCGCGACCGTGACCACCGCGGTGATGTTGCTGGTGTGCTCCTTGAGTCCGCGCAGCAGGGTCGAGAGCCCCGTGCCACCACCGATCGCCACGATCCGCGGCCCGCGCGCCAGGTAACGCGTCTGGTAGACCAGCTCGACGAGCGGCTCCCTTCGAGCGGGGAACGGCTCGAGCAGCACGCCGAGGATCCGCCTGAAGCCCCACCAGAAGAGCGCGATGCCCACCGCCAGCAGGAGGGCGCCGCGAAACCAGATCGGCAGGAAGGACAGCGTGAGCAAGTCGAGGACCGGCGAGATGGCCGTGTCGCCGGCTTCGCGGTAGACCTGCCGCAGCACGAGGAAGCCCGCCACAGCGATACACAGCTCGCCAAGGAACGCAAGGAGCAGCCAGCGCTTCAGCCCCATCCCCGGGCTCAGCAGGCGGCGAAGGCGGGACTGGCGGCGCTCGCCGCGTCGATACGGCCCCCGACCGCGCGCGCGCTGCTCGGTCACTGGCGGTCGAGCTCTCGGTGCCAGACGCTCACCGGGCCGAAATCCCGTTGCCTGAAGTGGGCGGCAAGGGCCTCGGAGATGGCGATCGAGCGATGGAAGCCACCGGTGCAGCCGATCGCGACGGTGAGCCTCGTCTTGCCCTCCTGGACGTAGGCGGGGACGGCGAAGTCGAAGAACTCCTCCAGGAAGTCGAGGAACGTGCGGGCGACGGGTTGGCCGAGCACGAAGGTGCGGACCGCCTCGGTGAGGCCCGAGAGCGGCCGGAGGTCGGGATGGTAGAACGGGTTGTCCATGAATCGAACGTCGAAGACGAGATCGGCCTCCAGCGGCACACCGTGCTTGAACCCGAAGCTGATCAGCTGGATGCCGAGGCGATCCGGCGCCGCATCGGGCTGGAGCGCCGCGAAGATCCGCTCGCGAAGCTGACGCCCGGAAAGGTCCGAGGTATCGATGACGACGTCGGCGTGCCCGCGCACGTCTTCCAGGAGAAGCCGCTCCTTGGCGATCGATGCCGCCACGCCCTGCTGGCTGTGATCGAGCGGATGGCGGTGGCGCGTCTCGCTGAAGCGACGGATGAGGACCTCGTCGCGGGCCTCCAGGAAGAAGACCTGCGGCTGGATGTCGCGGGCCTCAAGGGCTCCCACCACGGCACCGAAGGCGACGTCGGCGTCGCCCGCCCGGACGTCGAGGACGAGGGCGACTCGCCTGAAGCGCTCGGGCTCCCCCGCCACGAGCTCCGCCATCTCGCGCAACAGCTCGGAAGGGAGGTTGTCCACGACCGTGAATCCGAGATCCTCGAAGAGCTTGCTGGTCGCCGTCTTGCCCGCGCCCGATAGGCCGGTGATGATGGCCACGTGCTGGCGGGCAGGCTCGGCTGCCGGCGGCGCCGTGGCTGCGAGGGGCGTCGTCGGGACCGGTGGCGTTGCCGGTAACGCGGCTGCCGCTTCGGGCATGGTGACCGGCGTGGGCCGCCGGAGTGGACCCCCCGGCTCGACGAGTTCGAAGGCCCCTGTGTCCTCCTCGGGATCCGGCAGACCCGGCACGCGGCGCGAGGCCTCACTCACGCCTCGGGACCCCAAGCGGAGGGTCGCTCGTCGCGGCCAGTGCGCCGGAGCACCTGGATGGTGAACTCGTACAGCAGGTACATCACGCCCGACATCACCATCGGGCTGACTGGATCCCCGCCGGGCGTGATGACCACCGCGAACAGGACGATGCCGAGCATCACGTAGCGCCGGCTCGCCTGCAGCCGCTCGACGCTCAGGATGCCGAGCTTGGACAGCAGCACGAGGGCGATGGGGAACTCCATCACCGCGCCGAATGCCACGAAGACCGTGGTCACGAACGCGAAGTAGTCCTCGGCGGTGAGCAACGGCTGGAGATCCTCCGACTGCCAGCTCAGCAGGAACGTCGCTGCGTAGGGCAGCGAGAAGTACGCGACCCCCACCCCGAGCAGGAAGAACAGGATGGCCATCGGCATCCAAGGGCGCGCCGCCCGGCGCTCGCGATCCGTCAGGCCCGGCGAGATGAAGGCCCACAGCTGGTAGAGGACGATGGGCGACGCGAGCGCGACGCCGACGATCACCGCGATCCGCAGCGTCACGAAGAACGCGCCGCCCAGCTGCGTGAAGAAGAGCGGATCGGTCGTCGGGATCTGCGAGCGGAGGAGGGTGATGACCCTGGGTGCCACGGCGAAGCCGATGCCGGTACCCGCGAGAACGGCCAGGACGCAGATGAAGACACGACGCCGCAGCTCCGAGAGGTGATCGATCAGGCTCATCACCTTCTCGTCGCCGGTGGGGACCGGTGACAGGGGCGACCCGAACGGCGGGACAGCGCCGTCGCCCGGCGACGGGAGCAGGGCGCGCCGGGGAATGGGCGTCGCGGCGGTCGGCAGCAGGTCGTTGGAGTCGGTCATCGGGTGGCCAGCGCCCGGTCGAGCCTCGACCGGTCAGCCATGGACGCAGCTAGGCGCGGTCGCCGGTCGTGTCCGGCTCGACGTCACGCGGCTCGCGGCCGCGCGGCTC
>JACDBP010000221.1 GCA_013694835.1 Chloroflexota bacterium | reverse complement strand
TCCATGGGCTATCCTCCGCCGGCGATGGAGGAATGCCGACAGTGAGATCCTTCGGCCCTCGATCCTGGTCGGCCGTGGGTATGACCAGGGTCCAGGCCGCGGTGCTCGTCCTCCTGCTCCTCGGGCTGGCCGTTACCGTGGCCGTGGCCGCTCGGTACGACGTGCTTGTCGCGCTCCCAGCGGGGGTCTTCGTCCTCTTCGCCCTGGCAGCGGCCCTGCGATGGCCATCACTGCTGGCGTACCTCTACGCGGCGTCGATCCCGCTCAACTTCGTGACGCCGCCCGGCCCGGGCGGCACCGTGGCTCGGGTCGTCGGCATCATCTTCGTGGTCGGGTATCTTCTGCGGCGCCTGCGGGTCCTTCGGCCAGGGGTGGTACCGCTGCCGATGTGGCTGTTCCTCGGCTGGTTGCTCGCATCGTCGCTGTGGGCGATCGATCCAAGGGTCGCATTCGACAGCTGGTTGAGCCTCGCCCAGCTTGCGGCGGTCACGATGCTCATCGCCAGCATCGTCGCCGCCGACCCGACCGAGATCGACCGCATCCTGTTCGCCTATTCGATTTCGGCTACTGCGACCGCGGTCGTCGGCGTCGTCACCTACCTGCAAAGCCCGACGATCTTCTTGACCCGAGCGGCGGCATTCGAGTTGCAGGGTCCGGCGCAATTTTCGAGTGCCCTGATCCCGGCTCTCCTGTATCTCGCGTACCGCAGCACGAGCGGCGGAACGACGCTGCCCGTCAGGGTCCTTTCGGCAGCCGGTGCGCTGTCCTGTGTCGCCGCAGTTGCATTGTCCGGTACCCGTAGCGCCTGGTTGGCGCTGGTCGTCGCGGGGGTGGTCTGGGTGGCGCTGCGGCCGTCACGGCGGCTGATCGTCGGGTTATCGACGGTTGCCACCGCCGTTGTCGTGCTGGCCGTCCTCGTACCGGGCGTCGGTGACTTCCTGCTTGATCGCGCTGGGTCCGCGACCGAATCCGGAGGGGCGGGGCGCAACGACATCTGGTACGTGGGCCTGACCGTGTTCTCCTCGAGCCCCATCGTGGGTGTCGGCTTCGGCAACTTTCCGCTCGGGTTCACGCAGCAGGCGATCGACCTGTCCCCAGTGTCAGTCCTGGGCGCGGACGTTTTCGTCGGGCGGGGGTCCCACAACATCCTCTTGGGATCGCTCGTCGAGACGGGCGTCATCGGCGCCGCGCTCCTCGTCGCCACCATGCTCACAGCCCTCACCAGGCCCGGGCGTGACGGCGTCGGTACCATCGTGGTGGTCACCCTGGTAGGCCTTCTCGTGCAGTCCCTACTCCTGGACATCCTGCTGCAGAAGCAGCTCTGGCTGCTCGTGGCGTTCGGCCTCGGACTCGCGGCGGCAAGGCGCGACGAGCTCCACGAGCGCTTGTCACACCTGGTGGCAGGGCCCAGGGCACCATTGCTTCTCAACGGCGGTCGCTCGCGGGTGCCGCGCGCTCTTTCCTGAGCGACAGATCCTCGTACAGCCGCTCGTGGCGGGCGAGCAGCCGCTCGAGTCCGTAATGAGCAGCCATCCGGGGTCGACCCTCGGCCGACATCGCGGCCCACTCTGGACTCGAGCGGTCCATGCGACCCATGGCGGCAGCGATCGCCCGGACATCGCCCACGGGCACCAGGAAACCTGCCTCGCCTACCAGCTCCGCGCAACCCCGCGCCGCCGTCGAGACGACGGGGATGCCCATCGAGAGCGACTCCATCAGTGCCCGGGGCAGCCCTTCACGCTCGCTTGTCAACAGCGAGGCCGTCGCCGAGGCCAGCGCGGGGCGCACGTCGTCCACGAACCCGCAGAAATGCACCCGAGGCTCGAGGCCGTGCCTCGCGACCAGCCGACGCATCTCCCCCTCCAGGGGTCCGTCACCGAGCAAAGCCAGGTGGACGTCGCCTCGAGACAGGGCCGCGAGCGCCTCGATGGCATCGAGCGGTCGTTTCGCCTGGTGGAGCTCCGCGATCATCACGATCAGCGATGCATCGGAGGGGATGCCTGCCGCGGCCCGGAAGTCCTCGGCGCTTCCCGGGGGCACGGCCGCGGGGTCGTAATGTGCCGTATCGATGCCGATGCCCGGCATGCGGATCAGTCGCCGGCGGCCCACCATCCGCCAGGCGCGCGCCCGCTGCTCGTCCTCGTCGTTGATGACGACGAGCGCATCGCACCAGCGCCCGCCGACCGTTTCCATCGTTGAGTACAGCGCGTTCGCGATCCTGCCGCCGCCGGGATGGGCGTGGAACCCGTGGGCGGTATAGGCGACGGCAGGCCGTGACGCGAGCGAACCCCGACCAAGCGCCAACCGGGTGACGAGACCAGCGATCGGCGAGTGGACGTGGACCACGTCGGGTCGCAGTGATCGCCCGAGGGCCTGCAGCGAGCTGAACCCCTGCACGATGGCCAGCGGATCCCGCAATGACCGCGAGAGCGGCAGTTCATGGACCGAATCGAACGCGCCCTGCAGCGCCTTTTCGTTGGTCGCTCCGCGAGCTGCAGCGTGGACCTCCCAACCGAGGCCGCGAAAGTGTGCGGCGTATGGGATCAGGAAGTTCCGGATGATCGCCGGCGTGGTCGTGACAAATAGGAGCCGCGTATTCGCGCTCGGGTTGCGTGGCACGCGATCATGGTACGGCGCAGGAACTCAGGCGGCCGTCGAGCGGGAGGCTCTCAGTTCACCGGCTGCGATTCACCAGCCCCGGCGCTTGAGGATGACCGCCGGCACCGTTCGGATCATGATGCGCAGGTCTTCTCGGGTGCTGTGGCGGCCGATGTAGTCCAGGTCGTAGCCGAGCTTGATGCGTACGTCGTCGACTGAACGATCGTAGTGGTGATTGATCTGTGCCAGGCCGGTGATCCCGGGCTTGGCGCGCTGACGGAAGTGATACTCGGGGATCTGCAGCCGCAGATCGGCGAAGATCGTGGGCCGCTCGGGACGCGGTCCGACGATGTTCATCTCCCCGCGCAGCACGTTCACCAGCTGGGGCAATTCGTCCAGCCGGTAACGCCGCAGGAACCGGCCGATGGAGGTCACCCGCGGATCGCCCTCGGTTGCCCAGACCGCACCGCTCTCCCGCTCTGCGTCGATGCGCATGGTACGGAACTTGTACATCCTGAACAGCTTGCCCCCAAGGTCGCGCGCGCGACGCGGATCCCCGTCGCTGGACCTGGCCTGGCGGCGGTCGCGGCCGCCGCGCCCGTCAAGGCCGACCCGCTCCTGCACGTAGAGCACCGGGCCGTCTGACGTCAGCTTGACGGCCAGCGCGATGAGCAGGATGAGGGGTGACGTGAGCACGAGGACGAGCAGTGCCAGGGACACGTTCATCGCCCGGCTTCCCACGACCACGGGAGGGGGGACCAGATGGGGGATCGCGATATTCGCGATGATCTCATCCAGCCCCATGTCGGGTCGGACCAGCGTCAGGTGCGGCACCTGAGGGCTCATCGCTGACGCCAGATCTTCCCGCGAGGCATCAACGAAGGCGGGTGCCTCGATCAGCCGGAGATGCGAGTCCTGCACGACATTCCGCGCGGTGTCCTCAGCAGCGTCGGAAGCTGCTGCAACGACCGATCCGCTGGGCCGAACCGACCTCGATCGGACCACGGAGAGCCTCCGCCGGCGCGGAACGGCACGTTTGACGGCAACTGTCATCAGGGACCTATCTCTCCGGGGTCGAAGCCGCAGTTCGGCGGCCGACGATCGGGTTCAGCAATGTCTACGTCCAGGCTCAAACATTGGATGGACAGGAGCGCCCACTAGGCAGCCTGTCCCATACGGAACTCAACGCGCGCATCCCTCGCGCGTCCCGATCAGGATCCTCTGCACCCCTGACGGTTTCCTGGCGTGTCGGCGATCTCCGACCCGCCCGGGACTCCCGCCTGGGCAACGACTCAAGGTACTACTTCGCTAGGAGCAAAGTACTACACATCCACGGATGCACAAGCCCATTGACAGGATTTTGGGCGAAGAAGGAGTTGCGTGCACGCACCAGCTGGGTCGAAAGAAGGGGAAAGCGCGCGACCAATCCGACATATGTTGATTTTCGCGACGCGTATCGTCATATATCGATTGCCAAACTTCGGATTCGTACCGCCCGGAAAAGGCGAAGGTGATGCATCGGAAGTCGCGGCCGATCGCCGCGGTGCCTTCGTCGAGCCCGTTGAAGGGGGCCGCTGTCGGTCGGATCCCGGTCTAGCGGGTTGCGCCGGCCCTCCGCCCGAGGGTACGGACGGCCGTCCTGACGCGCCGGAGGCCGTGCCAGGCACGCGGGCCGCGCTCGTAGAGCTCGCGGGTCTCCGCTACCCGCCGGTCCAGGCCGGCCCGCAGCTCCACGGCAGAGCTGGCACCCCCCTGCAAGGGAGTCCATACCCTGCCGAGCTCAACGAGCGTGTGGGCATCGGATGCATCGACGCCGGGTAGACCGTTCGTGGCCGCAAACGCGAGTGCCCGTACGCTCGCCGTGCGATCGGAGAGGCGGCCGTTCCTCACCTCGACGTAGTCGATGAGGCCTGCGACCACCTCCAGCGCGTCCTCGTCCAGGCGGGCTGCGACCGACGGTCGATGTCGATCGAACGGATGGGGCAGCCCCACGATGCCGCCCTGCTCGCGGATGGCGGCAACCGTCTCCTCGAGGGCCAGGCCGTTCGGGATCGCTCGCTCCAGGAACAACCCGATGACGTCGCCCATCGTCGTGCGCATCTCCTCGCCGACGATGACATCGACCCAGTGGATACCCGCGTCGCGTGCTCGGAGCGCGCCTTCGATCGTGCCATGGTCGGTGATCGCCAGGTGGCTGAGCCGCCGATGCACCGCGCGCTCCACGAGCGCGAACGGGTGCACGCTGGAATCAAAGGAGGCATCACTGTGGCAATGCAGGTCCACCGTGATCGAGGTCGACGGTCGTGCTGCTCGGTCGGTCATCGTGCGTGCGATGGTAGGCCACGTCGGGCCCGGCGTCGTCTGGCACGATGGTCACGTGTCGGCCCGGCCGATATCCGGCCCCGGGAGCGCGCGACCCGCCGACAGCGATCGCTAACGGCGAGGGTCGCGGCCCCTCGCATCCCGCCACTTGTCGTGGCGCGGCGGAAACATCGATCGGACGCCGTCGCCGGCATAGCGGTCCGCGACCATCACATCGAACGCGTGGACCATATCCTCCATGACCGAATACCGGCCTGCCGTGTAGGCGCGAGACCGTGTCCCCTCCTGCTGCAGCTCGCAGACACGCCAGTCCTGGCGGTTCGTGAGATCCCAGAACTCGACGGCGTCGGAGGGGTCGAAGTCAGGGGCAGCCATCGTCGCGGGCTCGAAATGCCATTCGCAGATGACGTGCGAGTGTTCGGCATCCACGGGCCAGACCTGGTGGGTCATCAGGTAGTCGGGGTGGATGCTCAGCAGCAGGTTGGGCCAGACCACGAAGTAGTGGATGCGGCGCTGATCCTCGACGGGCAGCCCCTGGAGGGGCGGCCGGCCATGCGTGTGGCCGTCGACTGACATCGTCTCCGAGTCATCCACGAGCTGCATCCAGCCGCCGGCCCATGGGCCGTTCGAGTGCAGGTTCCGACCCTGGTCGTATGGCGTCAGCCGATTGAGCTGGGGGTGGACGCCTGGGCAGTGGTAGCACTCCGAGTAGTTCTCGGCGATCACCTTCCAGTTGGCGCTGACTTCGTACTCGATCCGCTTCGCGCGCCGCAGCCCCGCCAGCGGGAAACGCGAGAGCACGTCCGGCAGGTCCACGAGCGATTCGCGCAGTGCTGGCGCCTCGCCGGCCAGGTCGAGGAACACGAAGCCAGCCCATCGCTCGAGGCGCACCGGGACGAGCCCGTTCTCGCGAGGGTCGAAGTCGAAGAGCGCTTCGGTGTGCTTGGCGCGGCGCAGGGTGCCGTCGAGGTCATAGGTCCAGGCGTGATACGGGCACTGGATCCGCACGAGCGATCCGCGCGGCTCGACGAGGATGGTCGAGCCCCGGTGGCGACAGACGTTGTGGAACGCGCACAGCTCGCCGTCGCGGCCGCGAAGGACCATCACGCTCTCGCCGGCGACCCGGGCGAGGAAGTACGTGCCGGGAGCCGGCGCATCGTCTTCACGCCCCACGCAGAGCCACGATCGAGCGAACCACGCTTCCTGTTCCCAGGCATGGATGTCCGGGTCGTGGAAGACGCGGGGCGGAAGTAAACGAGCACGGTCGACGGGCTTTCGGACCTGCGCGACCTCCGCAGCGCTGACCGGCGAGGGCGTCGATGCCGGGAACGAGGGCGACGGCCCGGACGGCGTGTCGGACCGCGGTCGCAGGCGGGTCGGTGGTTCGAGGGGCTCGATACCCATCAGCTGCCCGCGGGAGCCGCTAGCTCCACAGCCTGCCTCGTGATCGCCCATGGCGAGGATGCCGCTGATGGCGGGCCCAGGCATGCTTGCTTAGCAT
>JACDBP010000213.1 GCA_013694835.1 Chloroflexota bacterium | reverse complement strand
TCGGCGGCATCGTCGTCCGCGTCGGTGACAAGCTGCTCGACGGCAGCGTTCGGGGTCGGCTCGAACGCCTCCGCAGCCTCGTCGCCACCGGCGCCATCGCCCACTAGCCACCACCGCCGACCCGCCGACCCCCGACCCAGGAGAGACACATGGCCATCCGTTCTGATGACATCACGACGATCATCAAGTCGACCATCGACAGCTTCGACGCCGGCGTCGAGACGCGGAGCGTCGGCACGGTGGTCGAGGTCGGCGACGGCATCGCCCAGATCTACGGGCTGCAGGACGCACTCGCATCGGAGCTGCTCGAGTTCGAGAACGGCGTCATGGGCATGGCCCTCAACCTGGAGGAGGAGACGGTCGGCGCGGTCATCCTCGGCGACTACATCGGCATCTCCGAGGGTCAGACGGTCAAGACCACCGGCCGTGTCGTGGAGGTGCCGGTCGGCGCCGGGCTCATCGGCCGCGTCGTCAGCCCGCTCGGCGATCCGCTCGACGGCAAGGGCGCCATCCCGCGCGACCGAACACGCCCCGTCGAGCGCATCGCCCCTGGCGTCATCGTCCGCAAGTCGGTCGACACGCCGCTGCAGACGGGTATCAAAGCCATCGACGCGCTCATCCCGATCGGCCGCGGCCAGCGCGAGCTCGTCATCGGCGACCGCCAGACGGGCAAGACTGCCGTCGCCATCGACACGATCATCAACCAGAAGGGCACGGGCGTCGTCTGCATCTACGTCGCGATCGGCCAGAAGCTGTCGACCGTGGCGAAGACCGTGGCGGTCCTCGAGCAGTACGGTGCCATGGAGCACACCATCGTCGTCGTCGCCGGCGCCGAGGACCCCGCGCCCGTCCAGTACCTCGCCCCGTACGCCGGTGCGGCTATCGGCGAAGAGGTGATGGAGGAGGGCGTCGAGCTCGACGGGAAGCTGGTCAAGGATGCGCTCGTGGTCTACGACGACCTGACCAAGCACGCCTGGGCGTACCGCGAGATGTCGCTGCTGCTCCGCCGACCGCCCGGCCGCGAGGCCTACCCTGGCGACGTCTTCTATCTCCACAGCCGCCTCCTGGAGCGCGCTGCCCGCCTCAACGAGGAGAACGGAGGCGGCTCCCTGACGGCGCTGCCATTCATCGAGACGCAGGCGAACGACGTCTCGGCCTACATCCCGACGAACGTCATTTCGATCACGGACGGCCAGATCTACCTCGAGTCGGACCTCTTCAACGCAGGCCAGCGGCCGGCCCTGAACGTGGGCATCTCCGTCTCGCGCGTGGGCTCTGCGGCGCAGGTCAAGGCGATGCGCAAGGTGGCCGGGCCGCTCAAGCTGGACCTGGCGCAGTACCGCGAGTTGGCTGCGTTCGCCCAGTTCGCCTCCGACCTGGACAAGGCCACGCGCGACCAGCTGACCCGCGGCGAGAAGGTCTCCGAGGTGCTCAAGCAACCGCAGTACGAGCCGCTCGCCGTGGAGCAGCAGGTCGCCATCCTGTGGGTCGTGACGAGCGGCTACCTCGACGACGTTCCGACGCCCAGGGTGCGCGAGTTCGAGACGCAGTTCTACCGCTTCCTGGAGGCTGAGCGGCCCGAGGTCATGACCTCCATCGCCGAGAAGAAGGCGCTCGAGGACGACATCGTCGCCGGGCTCAAGAAGGCGACCGAGGACTTCAAGCAGAGCTTCATGGCCTAGCCGGCCAGGCCAGAGCGAGAGAGCGAGCCCCGCAGAGCAGTGCCAAGTCAGCGCGAGATCCGCCGACGCATCGGGTCGGTCCGCAACATCAAGCAGATCACCCGCGCGATGCAGTTCGTCGCAGCGTCCAAGCTGAAGCGTGCCCAGGACGCTACCCTCGCCTCGCGGCCCTACGCCGACAAGCTGGACGAGGTGCTGGCCGATGTGGCGTCCGTCCTCGGCGCGGAGGACCATCCGCTCCTCGCGGAACGCGAAGGTGGCAAGCGCGCCATCGTACTGGTGACCACGGATCGGGGCCTCGCAGGCTCCCTCAACACCAACACGATCCGCTTCGCGTCCAAGGAGATCGCCGACAACCCCGGAGACCTTGCCGTGGTCACGGTCGGACGGAAGGGCCTGGCGTCGATGCGCCGAGCACGCGTCCCGGTCGCCGCCTCCTTCGAGGGCTTCGGCGACAAACCGAGGTTCGCCGACGTCACGGCGCTCGCGCGGCTGCTGACCAACGACTACCTGGACGGGACGTACTCCCGGATCGACATCATCTTTCCGCGCTTCGTTTCGACGCTCGTCCAGCGTCCGATCCTGGACCAGGTGCTTCCGGTCGAGCCTTCCGAGGACACCGAAGGGATCCCGGGCCACCAGTTCATCTTCGAGCCGAATGCGGCGGAAGTCCTCCGTCAGCTCCTGCCGCGCTATGTCGCGACGAAGCTCTACCAGGCCATCCTGGAGGTCACCGCGAGCTTCCACTCCGCACAGATGGTGGCGATGAAGAACGCCACCGAGAATGCGCAGGAGCTGATCGACGACCTTACCCTCACCTACAACAAGGTCCGTCAGGCCAACATCACACGCGAGATGATCGAGATCGCGACGGGCGCGAACGCCGCGCTCTAGCCACTCGCCCGAACCAGCCGACCCCGCAGCGCCGTCTGCCACCACAGCGGCGCCGCCCTCAGGAGGATCACCACCTATGGCCATCGCCAGCCCGGACCGCGCCGGCACCCAGGAGGGCGCCGTCGGACAGGTCATCGCGATCACCGGACCCGTCGTGGACATCGAGTTCCCGCCCGGCAAGCTGCCGGCGATCTACAGCGCCGTGCGCGTCGAGCGGGAGGGCGGCGACCCGATCACCTGTGAGGTCCAGCAGCACCTCGGCAACAACTGGGTCCGGACCATCGCGATGACGACGACCGACGGGCTGGCGCGCGGCTCGCGGGCGGTCGACACAGGCTCGCCGATCATGGTCCCGGTCGGCCCCGCCACGCTGGGACGGGTGTTCAACGTCACCGGTGACGCCATCGATGGCAAGGGCGACGTCGAGGCAGAGAGCTATCACCCCATCCATCGCGACGCGCCGTCGTTCGACGAGCAGGCGACCGCGACCGAACTGTTCGAGACCGGACTCAAGGTCATCGACCTCGTCGCGCCGTTCGCAAAGGGCGGCAAGATCGGCGTGTTCGGCGGCGCCGGCGTCGGCAAGACCGTCATCATCCAGGAGCTCATCCGCAACGTCGCCCAGGAGCATGGCGGCTACTCGGTCTTCTGCGGTGTCGGCGAGCGGTCCCGCGAGGGCAACGACCTGCTCCGCGAGATGACGGAATCGGGCGTCCTCGCCAAGACCGTGATGGCCTTCGGCCAGATGAACGAGCCGCCGGGGGCGCGCCTTCGGGTTGGTCTGACGGGTCTCACGATGGCGGAGTACTTCCGCGACGAGGGGCGCGATGTGCTCCTCTTCATCGATAACATCTTCCGCTTCACCCAGGCGGGCTCGGAGGTCTCGGCGCTGCTCGGCAGGATGCCCTCGGCGGTCGGCTACCAGCCGAACCTGGCGACCGAGATGGCCGGGCTGCAGGAGCGCATCACCTCCACGAAGACGGGCTCCATCACCTCTCTCCAGGCGATCTTCGTGCCCGCGGACGTCTACACCGACCCGGCACCGGCAACGGCCTTCGGCCACCTGGATGCCTCGATCCGGCTC
>JACDBP010000210.1 GCA_013694835.1 Chloroflexota bacterium | reverse complement strand
ACCCAGGACTGGTACGAGCGCTCCAAGGAGACCGCGGCCAAGGTGCAGCAGTCGACCGAACGATCAGGTCCGGAAACACCGCGCACGACGGCTACCTGACCGAAAGCCTTCGGCGCGGACGAGCCGTCGGCGCCCCACGAGGTCGTTTCGCGATCAGCGGACGACCAGGTTCACCAGCCTGCCGGGCACGTGGATCACCCTCGCCGGCTGCCTGCCGGCGAGGGTGGCCCGGATCTTGTCGCGCGCCAGGACGATCTGCTCGATCTCGATCTCCGACAGGCCTGGTGCCATGGGCACCAGATCGCGCAGCTTGCCGTTGACCTGGACCGGCAGCTCGATCGTCTCCGGAAGCACGACCGACTCCTCGTAGGCTGGCCAGCGCTCGGTGTGGATCGAGCGCCAGTCCTCCCCGGCGGTGGCCTGGCGGCGTGACCAGAGCTCCTCGCTGATGTGCGGCGCCAGTGGCGCCAGCATCAGCAGCAACAACCGGACCGACTCATCCCATGCGGGAGTTCGAGCGACAGACGTGCCGCGATGGCGCATCAGCTCGTTGGTCAGTTCCATCAGGTGGGCGATCATCGTGTTCCAGCGGAACCCGGCGTGATCGGCGGTGACAGCCTGCAGCGTGCGATGCGCGGCCGCGCGCAGACCGCGTGCCGCCTCGGCCTCGCCGGGGGCCTCGACACGCCCGCTTCCGGCCCCGGCGGAGCGCTCACGGCCGTGAGGATCAAGGGTGACGGTCCAGATCCGGTTCAGGAAGCGATGCAGCCCGCCGATGCCCTGCTCGTTCCATGGCCCGCCCTGGTCCCAGGGGCCCATGAACATCAGGAACAGCCGGACCGTGTCGGCCCCGAAACGCCGCACCAGCTCATCAGGGTCCTGGACGTTGCCACGGCTCTTGCTCATCCGCTCGCCGTCGGCGCCCAGGATCTGGCCCTGGTTGAACAGCTTCCGGAACGGCTCGCGCTCGTGGACGATGCCCAGGTCGGCAAGAGCCTTGGCGAAGAAGCGCGCATACAGCAGGTGCATCACGGCATGCTCGGCGCCGCCGGTGTACTGGTCCACGGGGCACCACCGCTCGTCCATCCGGCGGTCGATCGCGTGGTCCGTGGCGGCCGGCGACAGGTAGCGCCACCAGTACCACGACGAATCCATGAACGTATCCATCGTGTCGGTCTCGCGCCGGGCCGGGCCGTCGCACTTCGGGCAGGTCGTGTTCAGGAAAGCGCCGTGGGACTTCAGGGGGCTCTCGCCGGTCGGCCGGAACTCGGCGTCCATCGGCAGCTCGACGGGCAGCTGCGACTCCGGCACCGGCACGATCCCGTCGCGCTCGCAGTAGACGATCGGGATGGGCGTTCCCCAGTAGCGCTGGCGGCTGATCAGCCAGTCGCGCAACCGGTAGATGACGGCCAGCCTGCCCTTGCCCTGCTCCTCCAGCCAGCTGGTGATGGTCCGGATCGCCGCGACCGGTGACTGGCCGTCGAACTCGCCGCTGTTGATCAGCTGGTGGTCGTCGCCCTTGGCGACGTAAGCCGAGCCGGGGATGCCGACACCCGCGACCTGGCCCGCGACGAATGAGGCCTGCTTCGCATCGCGCGGAGCGATGACCTGGCGGATCGGCAGGCCGGCCCAGCGGGCAAACCCGTAGTCCCGCTCATCGTGGGCGGGCACGGCCATGATCGCGCCGGTGCCGTAGCCGGCCAACACGTAGTCGGCGATCCAGATCGGGATGCGCTCGCCATTGACCGGGTTGATGGCGTCGGCCCCGATCGGCACGCCGGACTTCTGGCGGTCGGTCGACAGTCGGTCGATCTCCGACTTGCGGGTGGCCTCGAACTGATACATCTCGACGGCGCCCCGGCGTTCCGGCGCCGTCAGCGCCTCGACGAGCGGATGCTCGGGCGCGAGGACCATGAAGGTGGCGCCGAACAGCGTATCGGGCCGGGTGGTGAAGACGCGGATCACCTCGCCGCCTTCGCGGTACTCGCCGGGCGCCGCGGTGAAGACGATCTCGGCGCCCTCGGAGCGGCCGATCCAGTTGGTCTGCATCACGCGCACGGGCTCCGGCCAGTCGATGCCCTCGAAGCTCAGGAGCTCCTCGGCGTAGGCCGTGGTCTTGAAGAACCACTGCTCCAGGTCGCGCTTGACGACCGGCGTGCCGCAGCGCCAGCAGACCCTGTCCGGGCCCTCGACCTGCTCGCGCGCCAGTGTCACCTGGTCTTTCGGACACCAGTCGACGGCCGCCATCCTCCGATAGGCCAGGCCAGCCTCCAGGAACTTCAGGAAGATCCACTGGTTCCAGCGGTAATAGCTCGGGTCGGCCGTGACCACCTCCGCATCCCAGTCGATCATGTTGCCCATCGAGCGCAGCTGGCGGCGCATGTTCTCGATGTTCTTCATCGTCCAGGCATAGGGATGCGTGCCGCTCTTGATGGCGGCGTTTTCCGCGGGCAGCCCGAAGGCATCGAAGCCCATCGGGAAGAACACGTTCTCGCCGTGCATCCGGTGGAACCGGGCGATGACGTCCGTCGGGGTGTACATGAACCAGTGCCCGACATGCAGATCGCCCGACGGGTACGGATACATCCCCAGCAGGTAGTACTTGGGCCGCGACGTATCCTCCAGGTCCGCCCTGTGGAGCCCGAGCTCCTCCCAGCGCGCCTGCCACCGCGCCTCGATCTCCGCCGGGTCGTACCGCTCGATGCGGCCGGCCCCCGTCGGAGCGGTCCCGGCAGCCGGGGAGGGGGTCTTGGGGAGCGTCGACGGCTCGGTGGTCATGGCGTGGCCCTCAGGGGACAGGTCGGAAGTGGAGCGAGCTGCGACCCAGGCGGATCGCGGGTGACAGGGCCGCGCGGCGTCAGGCGCCGGCGACCCCGCTAAGCGCGAGGGCCGGGGAGCTCGTCATGTCCCGCAGGTTTGCCATCAGGTGCGCATCCTAGGCGACGAGGAGCCGTTACGCCAGCGGTTGCTGCGATCGACGCGGGCGAACCGGGACTTGGCGGTGGAATTCGCGGGTGCTGCGAACCATGTCTCCAGCCCGACGTCCGATGCGGTCGGGTCCCTGACGGCGACTGATCATCCGTGGCCCGGCTCGGCGGTCCTGTGAGGTGGAGCGTGGTTCTGCGCGACGCTGGATGGGCCGCCTCGGCGGGGTGCGACTGGGTCGCTGACCGGCGCGAGGACTGCCACGCCTCACTTTCGGGCGGACGCGGGCAGCTCGTTTCGATTTCGAGGCGCCGTGAGGACGGAGAGTCCTCGATCGAGGCGTGAAGCAGGCTTCGGATGAGCTCCAGCCCGCCCTCGCCGCCGAACCGAGGACTGCCAGTCCTCAGCGGGCCGCGAGGGTGCCTCTGGGTCGGCTTCGAGTCACGACCGAGGACTGCCAGTCCTCAGCGGCCGTGAGGGGTGCCCGAGCCAAGGAACGCAGTCGCGTCTGGGGCTCGGTGCTTCACCCGCGACCGGGCCGCCGACGATGGACGCGCTCGAGCGCAGGAGGGCTCGCCTCCAGCGCCCACTTCGGAGCGCGGCGGCCGGCATCGTCGAGGTCCACCAGGTCACCGATCTGGGCGTCTCTGGCGGGAGCCGCCGGCGCCGTCGGGTCGGCCGGCGCAGCCAGCAGCACGCGCGGGACACGCGGCGCAACCGGGCCCGTCCCGAGGTAGGCGACGGCGGGTACCCGTGACCTCCACTCCGCCGTGCCCTGTCGTCGATGCCACGGGCGCTCGTCATTCTCTTCCTGGACCCCGATCGGCCACTGGCTGTCGCGGCGGGACCGCAGCTTCCAGATGGCGGGTATCCCCGGTGGCACGCGCCAGGCGGCAACGGCCAACCCCACCCAGATCAACGCTGCCATGACGATCGGTTCCATGACGGGAGCATTGTCCGCCGGCCGTCCAGCATCGCGCCTGGACGTGCCGCTCGTCGAGGGCTCGGCGCCGTGGACCCTCGAGCGAACGACCCCCGCCCTGGAAGGACGGGGGTCAGCAGCGTCGCGGTGGTGGAGCGACAGGGGCTCGAACCCTGGACCTTCTGCATGCCATGCAGATGCTCTCCCAGCTGAGCTACCGCCCCGCGACCACGCATGGTAGCGGCAGTCCGGGTCGGTGTCAGGCGCGGTCAGCTCGAGCGGACGAGGAAGTAGTAGGTCGTGCGCGCGGTGGCGCTGCCGGGGCCGCGGGTCTCCAGCGTGGCCCGGACGATCCAGGTCCCGTTCGGCGGCGCCCGGAACCCGAGTGAGCGCACCGGATCGGTCGCATCCCCCCGGAACAGCACCACGCTCCGCGCCGGCTTGCCGAGGGTCGCCTCGACGTCCGCGACGGTGGAGGCGCGGATGTTCCAGGCGGCGATCCGCCAGCCGGGTTCGAGCGACACGCCGATTCGCGTGCCCACGCGCGCGGCCAGGACCGGCGGCAGGTACGCCGGTGCCACCCACGCTGACTCGCACTCGTCACCGCCGGTGTGCTGGCCATCCTGCGAGGTCGCGGCTTCGAGGCAGCCGGCGGTCCCGGGTCGGCGATCCCCGCCAAGGACGAGCGAGACGTCGGGGGCTCGCAAACCGGCCGGGTCGTCCGGAGACGCCGTGGGCTGGGCCGGCATCGGCGCAAAGCCA
>JACDBP010000264.1 GCA_013694835.1 Chloroflexota bacterium | reverse complement strand
GCTGGGTGTACGCCCGCATGAACGGCACGGCCATCGTCACCTGCGCCCGGTCGGGCAGCACCAGGTCCGGCCGATCGCGGAACTTCTTGATGAGGCTGAAGATGTAGTCCCAGCGGCCGGCGTTGAGTCCCGCGGCGTGCTCGCGCAGCTCGTGCAGGATCTCGTCCATCTCGAACGCGGCGAGGATGGTCTCGATGAGCACGGTCGCCCGGATCGAGCCCCGCGGGATGCCCAGCGCCTCCTGGCCCACGAGGAAGACCTCGTTCCAGAGCCGCGCCTCCCAACGCGACTCGAGCTTGGGCAGGTAGAAGTAGGGCCCCGAGCCGCGCTCGAGCGCCTCGCGGCCGTTGTGGAAGAGGTACAGCCCGAAGTCGAACAGGCTGGCGGACATCGGCACGCCGTCCACGAGTACGTGCCGCTCGACAAGGTGCCAGCCCCGCGGCCGGACGATGAGGGTCGCCAGTCGCTCGCCGAGCCGGTAGGACTTGCCCTCGGCGCTCTCGAAGGTCAGCTCCCGCCGGACGGCCGAACGGAGGGCAGCCTGGCCCTCGATCACGTTCGTCCAGGTGGGCGACAGCGCGTCCTCCAGGTCGGCCATGAACACGCTCGCGCCCGAGTTGAGGGCGTTGATCATCATCTTCGGCTCCGCCGGGCCGGTGATCTCGACCCGCCGGTCCTCGAGGTCGGCTGGCGCGGGAGCGACCGTCCAGTCGGCGGCACGGATATCCGCCGTCGCGCTCGGGAAGTCGGGCATCTCGCCCGCGTCGAGCTCCTTCTGCCGGTCGCGCCGCCGCTCCAGCAGCTCGATCCGCTGCTGGTTGAACCGTCGCTGGAGGTCAGCCACGAATGCCAGCGCCTCTGACGAAAGGATGTGCTCGTGCTCGGGTGCGACGCTGGAGCGCAGCTCCACACCATCGGGAAGGTTCACCAGCCGCCCTCCTCGCGCAGCAGTCGATGCAGGATCCGGGCGCTCACGACGCGCCGGTAGTCGGCGGTGGAGCGGACGTCATCGATGGGCTGGATCTCCCTGCCGAGCACCGCCGCGGCATGGTCGGCCGTCGTTTCGCGGGCTGCGGCGCCCTCCAGCACGGACTCGGTCTCCCGGAGCCGTACCGGCCGATCGGCGATCGAGCCCAACGCCACGCGGACGTCGCGCCAGACGCCGGCATCGGGCCGATAGGCGAGCGACATCACGACCTTGGAGATGGCCTGTGCACGTCGCGTGCCGACCTTGCGGAAGCGCATCCGGCGCTCAGCGGGGAGCGGCACGACCACCCGCAGCAGCAGCTCGTCGTCCGCGCGCGCCGTCCTCCGGTAGGCGACCCAGAAGTCGCGCGCCGCCACGGTCCGCTCGCCGCGAGGCCCGCCCAGGGCAAACTCGGCGTCGGCCGCAAGCAGCACCGGCAGCGTGTCCCCGGCGGGCGAAGCGTTGACGATGTTGCCGCCGATCGTGCCGCGGTTCTGGATCTGGGCGGCACCGATCGTGGCGGCCGCCTCGCACAGCGCCGGCAGGAACTCCTGGCACTCCGCCGAGCGACGGATCTCCGTGTACGTGGTCAGCGCACCCAGGACCAGGCGCCCGTCCTGCACCGAGATGCCGCGCAGCTCGTCGAGATGCCACACGTCGAGCAGTCGCTCGGGTGGCTCACCGAGCTCGCCGGTGATCTGGACCATCACATCCGTGCCGCCGGCGATCGGCCGCCAGTCGTTGCCGCCCTCCAGCAATCGGTAGGCATCGTCCAGGGAGCGAGGCGATTCGACCGGCGGCTCGTGCGGCATCTGTCCCTTGGCTCTCCGATCGGACCGGCGACTCTGCGCCGAGAGCTTACGCTCTGAGCGAGGGCAGGCAACGGCGAGTGGGGAGCGAGCATGGTCGACCGCGACTGGGCGGATTTCTATCGCTGGACGCTGGGCCGCGAACCGAGGCCGCTGTTCGAGCGCGTCATGGCACACGCCGGGACGCCCGGTCAGGCGGTCGAGGTCGGCTTCGGCGACGGGACGGAGACGCTCGCGCTTCTCGACCTGGGCTGGCGTGTCCTGGCGATCGACCCGGCCCCAGCGGCTGCCGACGTGCTCCTGCCTCGGGTCCCGCCCGACGCGCTGCCGAGGCTGACGATCGTCACCGCACCCGCGCAGGTTGCCACGCTGCCGCCGCTGGACCTGTTCTACTCCGGCTTCAGCCTGCCGTTCCTACCGCCGGCAGAGTTCGACGTGTTCTGGGCAGGCCTGCGAGCCGCCCTCCGGCCCGGCGCGACCATCGTCGTCAACCTGTTCGGCCCCAAGGACAGCTGGGCGCCGGACGAGGCCATGTCCTTTGTGGACCGCGACCGGATCGAGGGGCTCATTGACGGTCTGGAGCTCCTCGTGCTGGACGAGGTGGAGCGCGACGGCGAGGCGTTCTCCGGTGCCAAGCACTGGCACGTCTTCGATATCGTGGCCCGCCGACCGACGGTGGCACCAGAGCCCTGATCTCGTCGTCCCTACTGGTTGGCTTCCTGCGAGCCGGTCTGGGGTTCGGCGAGGGCCGCCGCAGCGATGGCGTCGATGATCTTGGTGTACCCCGTGCAGCGGCAGAGGTTGCCCGCGATGGCCTCGCGGATCGCTCCATCGGATGCCTCAGCGCCGCCGTCGATGAAGGCGCGCCCGGCCATGAGCATCCCGGGCGTGCAGATGCCGCACTGAGCGCCGCCGTGGACCAGAAATGCTTCCTGCAGCGGATCCATCCGGCCGTCCTGTGCCAGACCCTCCACCGTCCGCACGTCCGCGCCGTCCACCTGGCAGACCGGCACGAGGCACGCGTCGACCACCGCGCCGTCCAGCAGCACGGTGCAGGCGCCACATTCACCCTCGCCGCAGCCTTCCTTGGTGCCGGTCAGGCCGAGGTCCTCGCGCAGCGCATCGAGCAGACGTCGCATGCCGGGCACGGCGAGTTCGACGGGGTCGCCGTTGACCGTGAAGCGGTACGTGAGTGGGTCGCTCACGGCGCGCGCTCCCACTC
>JACDBP010000182.1 GCA_013694835.1 Chloroflexota bacterium | reverse complement strand
GCCTGCGGAGTCAGTGGGGCCGGAGCAGCCCCGCCGCCGCAGGCCATCACCACCAGGAAAACGCACCCGATGACCGCGCTCGACACGAGCACGCGACCCGCGCGCGCTGCCGCCTTGCGTCCGCGTCCACGCATCCGTCCACTCCTCGGCCGCGTCGGCGACGGCATCACTCCTCGTACCGTGCCGCGTGGGCGCCGCCGAGTCTGCGCCGCGCCGGGTTGCGACAATGGGTGGTGCGCGGTGCCGTTTCCTTCACCGTCGCCAACAGGCAGGGAGCCGGCCTGGGCTCGGCGTCTGCCATCATCGCCCGCATGACACGGACCTTCGATCTCGACCGATTCTTCTCGATCCCGCGCCTCTCCGGCCTGCGGCTGTCGCCCGACGGCCGGCGCCTGGCTGTGGTCGTCGCACGGCCCGCCGGTGACGGCAAGAAGATGGTCAACAGCATCTGGCAGCTGGATGCGGAGGGCGACGCGCCGCCGGTGCGGCTGACGCGCTCGGCACCCGGTGAGAGCGGCGCCGAGTACCTGCCGGATGGCTCGCTGCTGTTCGTATCGTCGCGGCCCGATCCGGATGCGAAGCAGGATGAGAAGGACGACGATGAGACCGCCGCGTTGTGGCTGCTGCCAGCGACCGGTGGCGAGGCGCGTGTCCTTGCAGCGCCTCCGGGTGGCATCGACGGGCTTCGCGTGGCGAGCGAGGCGGGGACCATCGTCTTCGGCTCGGAGCTGCACCCGGGCGCCGTCACGCTCCAGGACGACACGGCCCGGCACAAGGCCCGCAAGGAGGCTGGTGTCTCTGCGCTGCTGTTCGATTCGTTCCCGATCCGACACTGGGACCACTACCTGGGCCCACGCGAGCGGAGGCTCTTCGCGGCCGACCAGCCCGGGCGGACCGACGAGCACCTGGCTGAGCCCACCGACCTGACGCCGGAGCCCGGCTCCGGTCTGCTCGACGCCCACTTCGACGTGACCGCCGACGGCTCGACCGTGGTCACCGGCTGGCTGCGCGCCGAGGATGTCGTCCGCCCGCGATATGACCTCGTGGCGATCGACCGCACCACAGGCGCCCGACGGACGCTGGCCGGCGATGCCTGGTTCGAGGAGCCCGCGGCCTCGCCGGACGGACGGTGGGTCGCCTGCATCCGCAGCACGCTCGGCTCACCGGAGGAAGCCCCGCAGACGTCGCTCTGGCTCGTCGAGCTGGCCGCGGGCGAGAGCGACCTGGCCGCGGGCGAGAGCGACCCGGGCGATCACGGTGGAGGGCCGCCGACGCGAGGAAAAGAGGCAGTCAGCGGGGGGGACCTCACGCCCGATCTGGATCGATGGCCGCGATCGCCCCTGTGGGCTCCCGATGGCAAGGCGATCTTCTTCCTCGCCGAAGATCACGGCAACGGCGCAGTCTTCCGCCTGCAGCTGGCATCGGGCAAGGTCACCCGGCTCACCAACACCGGCGCCTACACCGACCTGTGCGTCTCGCCCGATGGGGCGCGGCTGTTCGCGCTGCGCTCCGCGCTCGATAGCCCGCCGGTGCCCGTGATGCTCGACGCGCGGGCGCCCGACCAGGAACCGCGGCAGTTGCGATCACCCGTAGAGGAGGCGGGATCGCTGGAGCTGCCCGGACGCGTCGAGCGGATCGAAATGGCTGCCGCAGACGGCACGATCGTCGAGTCCTGGCTGGTGCTGCCGCCGACGGCCGCTGCAACGACGCCGGCACCGCTGGCGCTCTTCATCCACGGCGGCCCCCTCTCGTCGTGGGATGGCTGGACATGGCGCTGGAACTCGCAGGTCTTCGCCGCACGCGGCTATGCCGTGCTGCTGCCGGATCCGGCACTGTCGGTCGGATACGGGCAGGCCTTCATCCAGCGCGGTTGGGGCCGCTGGGGCGAGGAGCCCTTCAGGGACCTGATGGCCGCCGTCGACGGCGCACTCGCCCGCGACGACATCGATGCCGAGCGCACGGTGGCGATGGGCGGCTCGTTCGGCGGCTACATGGCCAACTGGGTCGCCGGCCACACGGACCGCTTCAAGGCGATCGTCACCCACGCCAGCCTGTGGGAGCTGCGCGGGTTCCACGGCACGACGGACTGGGGCCCGACCCTGGAGCTGGAATTCGGCGACCCGTACCTGGACGCAAGCCTGTACGAGGCCGCCTCACCGCATCGCTTCGTCGATGCGATCCGCACGCCCGTGCTGGTGATCCACGGGGAGAAGGATGCACGCGTGCCGATCAGCGAAGGCCTGCGGCTGTGGACCGACCTCCGGCGGCACGGCGTGGACGCCCGGTTCCTGTACTTCCCCGACGAGAACCACTGGATCCTGAAGCCGCAGAACTCCCGCTTGTGGTACGAGACCGTGCTCGCGTTCCTCGACCACCACGCACTCGGCAGGGAGTGGGTGCGACCGGCCCTCGTCTGATGCTCCCCCGCCCCCGCCTGCCGAAGCGACGACAGAAGCTCGGCGCGGCCGGTGACGCCCGTCGACTACCATCCGCCTCGATAGCCGCAGGGAGATGCCCGTCCGATGACCGAACTCGCGGTGGACGACCGGCCCATCGCTCCCGAATCGGCGTTCTACAACGCGGTCCTCACGCGGCGCGTCGATCAGACCGAGTCGCTCGCGTTCTTCTGGGTCGCCTACACGGGCGAGCCGGTCGCCTTCGAGCCCGGCCAGTACCTGACGATCGGCGTCGAATCGAACGGCAAGCTGGTCCAACGCCCGTACTCCGTGGCAAGCTCGCCGCGCGAGACCGCGGATGGATACGAGTTCTACGTCCGCCTGGTCAACGGGGGCACGTTCACCCCCCTCCTCTGGCGGCTCCCCGAGGGCCACGGTATGAGCATGAAGGGACCCAAGGGAAAGTTCGTGCTGGAGCCGCAGGACGATCGGACGCACGTCTACATCAGCACCGGCACGGGCATCGCGCCGTTCGTCTCGATGATGCAGACGACCCGCATCGACGGCGACCCACGCAGGACCGTGGTGCTGCACGGCGTCAGCTACGAGTCGGACCTGGGCTACCGGGAGCTGCTGGAGGGCTGGCAGGCGTCCGGCGAATATCCCACCGTGTACATCGCCACCGTCTCGCGGCCGAACGCCCCGGAGAACGCGGGCTGGACCGGACGCGCGGGCCGCGTCGAAGCGATCGTCGACGACGTCTACGACGAGCTCGGCCTGACGACCGATGACTCCATCGCTTACATCTGCGGCAACCCCGACATGATCTTGGCGGTGGAGCAGACGCTCCTGGCACGCGGCTTTCCCGAGCCGCAGATCAAGAAGGAGCTCTACTGGCCCAAGGGCAAGGAGCCTCGGGGCACCACCGCCGCCCTGTGACCGGCGAGCGCCTTCAGCGGATCGCGGCGCTGCGTCGCAGACCGGTATCGGAGAGGCGCAGCGCCAGCGGCATCAGCGGGCTCGGGCCGCCTCGAATCGGTCAAGGATCGCCCGCTTGACCCCCTCGACGGGAATCCGTTCCTGGGTCATCGAATCGCGGTCGCGGATCGTCACCGCGCGGTCGGACAACGAGTCGACATCGATAGTGATGCACCACGGCGTGCCGATCTCGTCCTGCCGCCGGTACAGCTTGCCGATGGACGCGGTGTCGTCGTAGACGGCCATCATCTCGGTCTTCAGGTCGTCCTTGATGCGGTGGCAGAGCTCGACGATCTCGGGCCGCTTCTTGAGCAGCGGCAGGACCGCCACCTTGTACGGCGCAAGGTCGGGGTGAAGCGCCAGCGAGACGCGCGTCTCGCCCTTGACCTCCTCCTCGCGATAGGCGTCGATGAGGAACGTGAACGGGGCCCGATCGCCACCGGCCGAGGTCTCGACGATCCACGGGATGAAGTGCTCCTCCGTAGCCGGGTCGAAGTACTCCAGGTTCTCGCCGGACGCGCGGGCGTGGTTGCCCAGGTCGAAGTCCCCGCGGTTGTGGATCCCCTCCAGCTCCTTCCAGCCGAAGGGAAAGCGGTACTCGACATCGATCGCCTTCTTGGCGTAGTGGGCTAGCTCATCCGGGCGATGCTCCCGGAAACGCAACCGCGAGGGTGTCACGCCGTAGCGTTCGTACCACGCCCGCCGGCGCGGCAACCACTCGTCGAAGATCCGGGCTGCGGCGTCGGGCCGCACGAAGTACTGCATCTCCATCTGCTCGAACTCGCGCATCCGGAAGACGAAGTTGCCCGGGCTGATCTCGTTGCGGAAGGCTTTGCCGATCTGGGCGATGCCGAATGGCAGCTTCTTGCGGGAGGTCGACTGGACGTTCTTGAAGTTGACATAGATGCCCTGGGCCGTCTCCGGCCGGAGATAGACGACCGCGGCCGCCTCCTCGACCGGTCCCAGGTACGTCTTCAGCATCAGGTTGAACTGTCGCGGTGGCGTGAGCGGGCCACCATCGATGGGGCACTTGAGGCCGAGGCGGTCGACGATGCCCGGGTCCAGCAGTTCCTTCGGCCCGAGGTCCTCGGCGCCCGGCAACTCGTCGACGCGGAAGCGCTTGTGATCGATGGTGCACTCGACCATCGGGTCGCTGAACTCGGCCACGTGGCCCGAGGTGACCCAGACCTGGGGAGCCATCAGGATGCCCGCGTCCAGTCCCACGATGTCGTCGCGCTCCTGGACCATCGCCCGCCACCAGGCCCGCTTCACGTTGTTCTTGAGCTCGACACCGAGCGGTCCGTAGTCCCATACGGCGTTGATGCCGCCGTAGATCTCGCTCGACGGGAAGATGAAGCCGCGGCGCTTGGAAAGCGAGACGATGGTCTCCAGGTTCTGCACGGCGGGGCCTGGATCCTCGGCTGGCTGGTCGGTGGCGGGCGGGGCGGACGTGGACGCAGCCTGACGCTGCTCGAGGATGTCGGTCACGGTGGGATGCTCTCCGATGCGGTCGCGCCGGGCGGTGGCATGGCCGGTCGCGGAAACGCATGGTCGCACACTCGGTTCGTGCTTCGTGGCAGGTGTCGGCCGTCGCCCTGGCGTGGCCGTCACGTGCCGGGCACGCGTGGCATCACCGCCCGACGCGATGAGTCAGGCCTGCGCGAGCGCCACAGCACGCGCTCCGACAACCAGACCAGGCCGATGGCGAGCGCGATCTCGATGGCCAGCGCGACCACCGCGAGTCGAGGCTCGGGCACGTCCAGGAGCGGGCGTGCCAGCCCGACCAGGCCGACCACGAACACCAGAGCAGCAAGCGCGACCCAAGCCGACTGATCGGCCCTGACGTTGCCGGCGACCGTCAGGGCGCCTCCGCCGATGGCGCCGACGATCCACTGGCTCGCCAGCATGAGCCCCGCCCGGCGGTACTGGATCCAGCCTGAGAGCAGGGATCGCATCCTCAAGAACTGGGCGGTCGCCAGGAACGCGGTCGCGATCGCGATCGTCGTCGGCGCCGCGCCGAGCCGAAACAGGACAGCCGCGGGACCGATCGTGCCGATGCCGGTGTAGATGGCCGCGGACGTCCACGCTGAGGGGCGTCCGAGGTCATCGAAGCTCATCTCCTCGATGCCCACACACCGTACAGCGGGTCGGCTCCGTCCGCGGGGTCCGACCGAAGCTTCGAGGTGGCCGGCCCGAAGCCACCCGCAAGCTCGAAATAGCGCCGAACGATCTCGACGTGGCCCCCATCGTCGGTCTCCAGCCAGCCGCGGATGGCCTTCGTGGGGAAGCACCGGTCGGAGAAGGTGACGACGAATCGACCGCCGATCCGCAACACCCGCGCGACCTCCCGGAAGACGTCCAGCGGCCGGACCAGGTAGTCGATCGAGACGCAGCAAACGACGTCATCGAACGAGGCGTCGGCGAAGGGCAGCGTCGGATCGATGTTGAGGTCGCGCACCACGACCCTCCCGGCCTGGCGGTTCGCCCGCAGCTCATCGTCGTTCAGCCCGAGCACCGTCAGCCGGGCGGGCGTCCTGCGGAAATGGGAGATCCACGAGGACATCAGGTCCAGCACCTCGCCCCGGAGGCCGAGCTCCTCGTACAGCTCGCCCACCGCATCGATGGCTGCTCGGTCGATGTGCGTCACGAGCCGTGGCGCGTCGTAGAAGCGCGTGTCCGGCGTCGGGTCCACCCGGTCGAAGAAGCCGGGCGGAAACGCTGGATCGACGGGGCCGGGCACCAGGAACTCGATGCCGTCGAGGTCGACCCTGTTCAGCTTGACCATGGCGCGGCGCGCACCTCGTCCAGGAAGGCAAGGGACCGGGCGTCGCGTTCCAGCATGTGCCGCACGAACCGGCGCAGTGCGCCCTCCGTCTCCAGCTCGATCTCCGGTGCCACGCGCAGCGCGGCGATCGCCTCGATGTCCAGGCGTCGGTAGGCCTTGAGCAGCTTCAGGGCGCCGAGGGAGAGGCGGGTCTGCTCCGCCGGCGGCCCTGGGTGGCGCGGGCACAGCACCCCGCCGAGCGCCGGCACCCATCGGAAGTCGTCGTCGAGCTCCAGGACCCGATCACATTCCACGCACCGGTCGACCTCCGGGCGCATCCCCAGCGCATCGGCCAGGCCGAACTCGAACCAGCGGGCAAGGCGCGACGGTGCCATCCCGTCGTCCAGCAACTGGTACGCGCGCTTCAGCAGGGCATAGACGGGATACGCACCGGCACGCTCCTCCACGGCGCGCTCGGCCAGCTCGCCGATGTACCACGCGGTCGCGGCGGATTCCAGCCGGTCGCGCAGGTTGAGCCACGCCTGGGAGACGGTGGCCTGCGTGATGACATCGAACGTCCGGCCGCGAACCAGCTGCAGCTGGAGCTCGGCGAAGGGCTCGACCGAGCCGCCGATCCGACTCGTGGGCTTGCGGACGCCTTTCGCGATGACCTTGATCTTGCCGTCCTGTGGCGTGAGGAGCGTCAGCACACGATCGGCCTCACCCAGCTCGAAGCGACTGAGCACGATCGCCTGGGTCCGGTACATACGAGGGGTGGGCACGTTGACCAGCGTACTCGTCGCGGGCCATGGACCGCCTCGCATCGAGGGCTCATCCGTGCGGCGAGCGGCGGCGAATAGAGGATGGAGCGCCGGTACGGTCGCGTCCCCCGTGCCGGCGCTTCATGCCCCGGACCCGCCCTCGCCGCTCGGCATGAGCTGGCCCGCCAAACGTGCTCACATCTTGTATCCTGTTTCCGTGTTGACCCACCTGTCGCTGGATGAGCTCATCGCCGACACGGAGGCGGAGATCCTCCGTGTGATCGAGCATGCCGAGGACCAGCGCACGGCGGCGCTGTACGACATGGTCCGCTACCACCTCGGGCTCGACCCCAGCGCCCCGGCGCGTGGCAAGCGCCTCCGCCCCCTGCTCGGCCTGCTGGCGTACGAATCGATCGCCGGCGACCACCGCAAGGCGTTGCCGGGTGCTGCCGCGGTGGAGCTCGGCCACAACTTCAGCCTGGTCCACGATGACATCGAGGACGCGGACGTCGAACGCCGTCACCGCGCCGCGCTGTGGACCGTTGTCGGCGTGCCCCAGGCGATCAACACCGGCGACACGCTGTTCGTGCTGTCCAGGATGGCGCTCCACCGTCTGACCGACCTTGGCTTCCCGGACGCGAAGGTGCTCGCGCTGACGCGCCTCTACGACGAGACCTGCCTGGCGCTGTGTGAGGGCCAGTTCCTGGACATCTGGACCTCCGAGCACGGCGACGAACCGATCTCCGTGGAGCTGTACTTCGACATGATCGGGCGCAAGACGGCGGCCCTCATCGCGGCCTCGATCAAGTCCGGCGCGATGCTTGCCACCGACGACGAGCACGTCATCGACGCCTACCACCGCTTCGGCTGGGCGCTCGGTATCGCCTTCCAGCTGAACGACGACCTGTTGGGCATCTGGGGTGAGGAGCAGTCGACCGGCAAAGAGCCGTCGGACCTGGCGAAGCACAAGAAGACGCTGCCCGTTCTCTATGCCCTCGAACACGCCGGCCCAGAGGATCGCGTCCGACTCGCCACCATCATCCGCGGTCGCACGATCACATTCGACGAGATCGAGAGCGCGCGCGCCATCCTGGAGCGGACCGGCGCGAGCGACTACACGCGCGCCGAGGCCCAACGCTACCGGGACCAGGCGATCACCGAGCTCGAGCGCGCCGGGGTGATGGACGGTCGCGCCGCCGAGCGCCTGCGGGAGATCATCGTCTCGGCCATCAGCGCCTGATCCCAGCGGGGACGATCGGCACTCGCCGAGGGTCGACCGACTGGCTACTCGTCCGCGATCGCGGTGGACTCCACGCCGACCGATGGCCGGCGGACCACCAGGAC
>JACDBP010000173.1 GCA_013694835.1 Chloroflexota bacterium | reverse complement strand
GCCTCGGCCGTCCAGGCCGGCGAAGACCCCGGGGCCCTGCCGTCCGATGAGGACGAGGGCTCGGCGCCCGCTGAGAACGACGGCGACCCGGCGTTCGCGACGGGTCCGGGCCATGGGGACGGCGGGCGTCCCTCGGGTATCGCCCTCGGCATCGACGTGGGAGGCACGGGGGTCAAGGCCGCGGTGGTCGATCTCGGCACGGGGCGGCTGCTCAGCGACCGCGTCCGGCGGCCGACGCCCAGGCCATCCACCCCGCAGGCAGTGGCAGACACGATCGCCGAGGTCATCGACATCCTCGCCAACGGTGGCCACATCACGGACGACCTCCCGGTAGGGCTCGGATTGCCGGGTGTCGTCAAGGACGGCAGGCTCATGACAGCCGCCAACATCGACCCCACCTGGGCCGAAGCCGACGCGGAGCGGATCGTCGGTGAGCGGATCGGGCGGAAGGTGGTCGCGGTCAACGACGCGGACGCCGCCGGGGTGGCGGAGCAGCTCTACGGAGCCGCGGCGGGGCGTGCCGGCACCGTGCTGATGCTGACGATCGGCACCGGCATCGGCACGGCGATCTTCGTGGACGGCCACCTGGTGCCGAACTGCGAACTTGGCCACATCGAGCTCAACGGCAAGGACGCCGAGACACTGGTGAGCGGCGTGGCGCGGGAGCGGCGTGGCCTCTCGTGGAAGGCCTGGGCGAAGGAGTTCAACGGATACCTCGCCCACATGGAGTTCTATTTCTGGCCGGACCTGATCATCCTCGGTGGCGGCGTCAGCAAGTCTGCCGCGAAGTTCGAGCGGTATCTCGTGTCCCGCGCCCCGGTCGTGCCGGCGATGCTGCTGAATGCCGCCGGCATCGTTGGTGCCGCCGCCTACGCAGCGGGCGCCGCGCAGCAACGGACCCAGGCCTCGGCCGAGTAGGGCAGCGCGTGCAGCTCCACCTGCTCGACGCCACCTATGAGCTGTTTCGGGCCCACTTCGGGCGGCCACCCCACGAGGGCGCTGCGGGGATGCCGGTCGGCGCCACGCTCGGTGTCCTGGAAAGCGTCCTGATGCTCCTGCGTGAGCCGGAGGTGACGCACCTCGGCTGCGCCTCCGATCATGTGATCCGCTCCTGGCGCAATCGCCGCTGGCCAGGCTACAAGACGGAGATGGGCGTGCCCCCAGAGCTGCTGGCCCAGTTCGAGCTGGCGGAGCGGGCACTCCAGGCGATCGGGCTGGTGGTCTGGCCGGAGGTCGAGTTCGAGGCCGACGATGCGCTCGGGGCCGCCGCCGCCAAGTGGGCCGACGACCCGAGGGTCGAGCGGGTCGTGATCATGACGCCCGACAAGGACATGGCGCAGTGCGTTCGCGAGGACGGCCGGGTCGTCGCCTTCGACCGGCGAAAGCGCACGTTCATGGACGCGGACGGCGTGCGTGCCAAGTTCGGCGTGTCGCCGCCGAGCATCCCGGACTGGCTGGCGCTCGTTGGTGATTCGGCCGATGGTTATCCGGGGATCCCCGGCTGGGGTGCGAAGTCCGCGGCCGCAGTCCTGACGCGGTATCCGCACCTAGAGGAGATCCCCGAGTCGGTTCGGGCATGGGATGCACCGATCCGAGGGGCAGCCTCGCTCGCTCAGTCGCTGCGCGACCACCGCGACGAGGCGTTCCTCTTCCGTGAGCTGGCGACGCTGCGCCTGGACACGCCGATCCCGGAATCGCTCGAGGCCCTCGAGTGGAAGGGTGTGCCACGGGAGCCGTTCCGAGCCCTGGCCGACGTATTGGCAGCGCCCGAACTGCGGTTCCGCGTCCCGCGCTGGGCCGACTGAGCCTCGGTTCCCTCGTCGCTCCGGGCGAGGACTGACATGCCTCGTTTCGGGGCCGAAGGCATCCCCCGACCGCGGCTCAGGGCCCAACGAGGTCTACTGGTCCTCGATCTGGTCTCGAAGCGACTCATCCTCTCTTTGGACCGCTCTCCGCCCCGGATCGAGGACTGATGGTCCTCACCAGGCCGCGAGGGCGCCCCCAGAGGTTGCGTGCGGCCCGGATCGAAGACAGAGGAACCTCACGAGCCCGGTGAGGTGCCGCGGCGGCCCCGATGGGTCGATGGCACTGGGTCAGACGGGCCAGCCGATGTCCTTCAGCAAGGCGACGGCCAAGCCTCCCGGATTGTGGATGGCCTCACCGTTCGAAAGGAACGGGGTCATCATCGCGCTCGAGTTGCCGGGCGGGAATGCCGCCTCACCCCAGTGTGAGTTACTCGAGCCCGGTCGCCATGGGTTCGGGGCATACAGCTCGGCGCGAGCGCCGCTCAGGAACGCCGTCACGTTCGGAGACTCCAGGTACACGCTGCCGTCCGTGAGCTGGGCCCTCAACGCGGGCGAGTCGTTCGGATAGCTGCTGCCCCTGGCCAGCTTGAGGCCGCCCGCCGCCTGGTTCCACTCGTAGGAGTCGAAGCGGTTCTTGTACGTCGGAGGCGGCGTACCGTCGGTATAGCCCCACCCGCCGTTCGCGCCGCTCACGTAGAAGCTGCTGTAGAAGCCGAGTCCATGGATGAGCTCGTGCAGGACGGTCGTGACGAAGTCGTACTTGTTGCTGGGCGGGTTCGCGTTCGTACCGAAGTACCAGTTCGGGTACTGCGCGTTGAATTCGGAGTAGATCTCCGATCCGGTGCCGTTCTTGTTGCAGGCGCAGCGCGCTTCCTGGGTAGAGACGGGGAAGACCCGGTTGTTCGTGCCGAGCCAGTTGCTGGTCGCACGGGCTCCGCCCAGGATGCCCGAGCTCGATCCGAGGTTCTTCCAGACGGCTCGGACCTTGATGACCTGCGAGGAGTGGATCCGGGTCCTGATGATGCTCACGGCCCGGGCGAAAGCGGTCCTTGCGGCGGTCGGCCAGGCGTTCGGCCCGGCGATATACGTGACCTGGAACGTCGCAGCTGTTCGCGACGCGGGGGCCGGGGCAGCACGGACCGGAGCGATCCTTTCGTTGGTCCAGTTCGCGAGGTCATGGTGGCCCACGGTGTCACGCGGGGCGGCGATGAGGCGACCCGGCTCGGCGGCGGCGCCGACGGCGGCTGGCAGCATCAGTGCCGCGAAGGCCCCGAACAGGATGGCGACCGAAAGACCGCGAGCAACCCGTCGGGGACGTGAACGTGCGAGCAACGTGCTCGTCATGGGACCCCTCCATGGATGACGATGAGCGAGCGGATGGTACATCGCCGGCTCCGCTGCCTGAAGCGGTGCACCGTCTGAAGCGGTGCACCTGGCTGCGACCATCCGTCCGGACGATGCGCACGTCGCCGCACCTACCATCGGCGCGTCACTGCAACATCTCGGAGGAAGCGATGATCCTGACCACCACGCCGTCCGTCGAGGGGCGGCAGATCACGCAGTACCTGGGGGTGCTCGCGGGGGAGGCCATCCTTGGCGCGAACGTGTTCAAGGATCTCTTCGCGGGCATCCGCGACATCGTCGGCGGTCGCTCGGGCGCGTACGAGGAGGAGCTCCGGAAAGCTCGCGACATCGCGCTCCAGGAGCTCACGCTCGCAGCACAGCAGCTCGGCGCCGACGCCGTGGTGGCCGTGGATCTGGACTACGAGACGGTCGGCCAGGGTGGCTCGATGCTGATGGTCACCGCCTCCGGGACCGCGGTGAGGCTCGGCTAGACGGGAGCCGCAGCGGCGTCCTTCTTCGGGTCCGGGAGCAGCATCCCCCGAAACGTTTCGTGGTGTGCGGGCGAGGCCGCCAGCACGCCGGTGCCGCGGCTCGCGCGCCGCAGGTCGAACCAGTCGCCGCCATCGGCATCCGTGACGGTGGCCCCCGCCGCCTCGGCGATCACGCCGGCCGCCGCCAGGTCCCATAGCGACAGACCGCCCGCCTGGACCATCGCGTCGAACCTGCCATTAGCCACGTAGGCAAGCTGCAGTGCGGCGCTGCCGAGGACGCGGGAGATCCGGACGGCGCGCCGGATCCGCCGTTCGCGAAGCGCCCAGCCGCGGCCCGGCAGGCTGAGCGAGATGACGCAATCGATCAGCTTCTCCTTGGCCGGCATGACGATCGGCACACCGTCCAGCCATGCTCCCAGGCCCGCCACGCCGCTGTAGAGCTCGTTGCGCAGCGGATCGTGGATGACGCCCAGCACCGGCCGGCCACGGGCGGCGAACCCGACGCTGGTGCAGAAGATGGGGATCCCGTTGGCGTAGTTGACCGTGCCGTCGAGGGGATCGATGACCCACAGCCGCTCCGGCGGTTCGGCCGGTTCGGGTGACGTGATCTCGGGGTCGACCGTCCCGGCCCGCGCCACCCCTGACCGCCCCCGGCCCTTGCGGTGGCCCCGGCCATCGTCGCGTCCCGGTCTCCGGCGAGGCGTCGGCGCAGTGGACGATGCGACCTTCGAGGCGATCGATACCGACGGATGTGATGCGCCCCCCTCCTCCGCCAGCGAGTGGTCGTCCGGGAAGGCCTCCCGGATCGTGCGCAGGATGGCCTCCTCGCAGAGGTGGTCGACCTCGGTCACGACGTCCTTCTCGGACTTGTGGACGATGCGCTCGAGGCGCTCGTAGCGATCGCGCTGGATCTCACCCGCGCGCCGCGCCGCCTCGATGGCGACCCGCAGCTCCTCGGCGTAGGCACCGGGGGTCGACGACTGGACGGTGGTCTCCATCGACCGATCGTAGTGCAGCGACGCTTGGTGCTCCCCCGCGCCGTGGCAACATGCGGCCCATGACGCACAAGTCGTGGACGCTCGTGGCAGCCGTGCTCGGCTCGGGCATCGTCTTCCTCGACGGCACCATCGTCAACGTGGCGCTGCCCCGGATCGGCGCCGAGCTTCCTGCGACCCTGATCGATACGCTCGAAGGCCAGACGTACGTCACCAGCGGCTACCTGGCGGTGTTGGCCGCGCTGCTGATCCTGGCGGGTGCGCTGTCCGACTTCTACGGCCGCCGGCGGATGTTCGCCATCGGCCTTGCCGGTTTTGGCGTCTCGTCGCTGTTGTCCGGGCTTGCCCCGAACCTGGAGCTGCTCGTCGTGGCCCGGATCCTGCAGGGTGCGACGGGGGCCCTCCTCGTGCCGGGGTCGCTGTCACTCATCACGGCCGCCTATCCCTCCGACGAGCGAGCTCGCGCCATCGGGCTCTGGGCATCGGCGACCTCGGCGGTCACGGTCCTGGGGCCGTGGATCGGCGGCGTCCTGGTCGACACGGTCTCGTGGCGCGCCGCATTCCTCATCAACGTGCCGCTCTTGGCCATCGCGCTGTTCGCCACCATCCGCTACGTCCGCGAGAGCCGCGATGAGAGCGCGACGGGGCACTTCGACTGGCTGGGCGCAGCCGTCGGCGTGGTCGCGGTGGGTGGCCTCGCGTTCGGCGCCATCCGCGGCCAGAGCACCGGCTGGACCGATTCGACCGCCTTCGTCTCCCTGGCGGTCGGCGCGGTCGCGACGGTGCTGTTCGTGCCGCTGATGGCGCAGCGCCGGCATCCGCTGGTGCCGCTCGGCCTCTTCCGTTCGCGCAACTTCGCGATCGCGAACCTATCGACGTTCCTGGTCTACGGCGCGCTGTACGTCACGTTCGGCTTCCAGGGCCTGTTCCTGCAGAACACGCTGGGCTATAGCGCAACGGCCGCAGGGCTGGCCGGACTGCCGGTCGGCATCGCGCTGTCGCTGTTCTCGGCGAAGGCCGGTGCCATCGCCGGACGCCTGGGCGTGCGCTGGTTCATGACCGCCGGACCCCTGCTGATGGCACTTGGCCTGTTCTGGTTCGCGCGCATCCCGCCGACCAGTGAAGCGTGGGATGTGCGGCTGGATTCGCTGCCTTCGTTCGTGCCCTCGAGCGGCTACCTCGTCGACGTGCTGCCCGGGATGCTCCTCTTCG
>JACDBP010000167.1 GCA_013694835.1 Chloroflexota bacterium | reverse complement strand
ACCCCGGCCGGCTCACCAACCACCGGCGCTTCGGGCACGCCCGCGACATCGGCCGGCGCCAAGGCTCCCATCCGGATCGGCTCGGATGGCTTCTACGAAGCGAAGCTGATGGCCGAGATCTACGCCCAGGTCCTGGAAGCCGACGGCTACAAGGTCGAGCGGAAGCTCGGACTGGGAGCGCGTGAGGTGACAGCTGCAGCCATCGAAGGCGCGCAGATCGACCTCAAGCCCGAGTACCTCGGCAGTGGGCTCGGCTCCTACGACAAGACCAAGCCCGGCGCCGATGCCGCGAAGAACAAGTCGGAACTGCAGACGATCCTTGACGGCAAGGGCGGAGGGATCACTGTGCTTGGCTTCACGCCCGGACAGGACACGAACGCCTTCGTCGTGCGCAAGGACACGGCCGATTCGCTGAAGCTGACGAAGATGAGCGACCTGGCCGCGGTCCAGGATCAGCTGACGTGGGCCCTTCCCCCCGAGTGCGAGAAGAACCCGCTCTGCGGGGGCGCGCTCAAGGACGCCTACGGCATCACCATCCCGCCAAAGAAGCTCAAGCCGCTCGCTGCGTGCGACGCGCCGATCGCCGAGGCGCTCAACAGCAAGGCAGTCGACCTCGCGGAGCTGTGCTCCACGCAGCCGGCCATCGCGCAGTTCGGTTTTGTGGCGCTCGAGGACGACAAGAAGACCCAGCCCGCCGAGAACATCGCTCCGCTCGTGCGGAACGACTACCTGGCGAAGGTGGACAAGGCAGCGTTTCAGAAGCTGCTCGATGACGCCTCCGCCAAGATGACGACGGAGGAGCTCACAAAGCTCGGCGTCCAGGTCGCGGTCGACCAGAAGGACGTCGCAGAGGTCGCGAAGGCCTGGCTGAAGGCACAGGGCCTGATGGAGTAGCGGTCCACTCGGATCGATATCGACCACGGGGCGGTCGTTCGCAAGGACGGCCGCCTCGTCATATCCGGAGGCGCGCATGGATCAGGACTCGCCGGCCGACTACCTCGCCCTCGCCGACTGGCGACGCCGAGTCGCGAAGATGTGGCAGGAGTGGCGCATCGTGTCGGGCACGGACGGGCCGGCGGCGACCCAGGCGTTCCGCGACGCGAAGGACCGCCTGTTCCTGGAGCACCCCCAGTCGCCGGTGCCGGCCGCGCAGCGCCCCAGCTTCACGGGACTCCCCTACTGGCCCTACGACGCGGCGTTGCGGATGACCGTTCGACTCGACCCGCCGCCGCCCGAGGTCGAGCGCTCTGCGGCGTTCGCATCGCTCGCCGCCATCGCCCTCCCGTCCAGCGGCTCCGGCGGCATCCCGTTCCGGCGGATCGGCCGGGTGCAGCTCAGCGGACCCCTCGCAGGCTCGTCACTCGATGTCTTCTGGATCGACGCATACGGCGGCGGCATCTTCCTGCCGTTCCGCGACGCGACGTCCGGCAGCGAGACCTACGGCGCAGGCCGGTACCTGCTCGACACGATCAAGAGCGCCGACCACGGCGGGGACCACGCCACCGGCGAGCTGCTGCTCGACTTCAACATGGCGTTCCATCCCTCGTGCGCGCACGACCCGAAATGGGCGTGCCCGCTTGCACCGCCGGAGAACCGGCTCTCGGTGCCCGTTCGGGTGGGCGAGCGGCTCGCGTCCACGCACTGACGTGGGGCAGGACCCGACGAGCCCGGCCCGGGACCCCGGCTACCATCAGCGGCCCACCGCCCGATCCGGAGCCTGCATGCCCTCGACCGTCACGCTCACCGATGCCCAGCGGCGCTTCCTCGAGGCGCCTCAGCGCTTCGGGACGCTCGCCACGATCAATCCCGACGGCTCGCCGCATCAGACCGTGGTCTGGTTCCTGATCCGCGGCGACACCATCGCCATCAACTCGCTCATGGGGCGGCACTGGCCGAGCAACCTCCTGCGCGATCCGCGGACGAGCCTCGCTGTGGAGGCCGGGCTCGACTACATGGTGCTGCGCGGCACGGTCGAGCCGGTCCACGATCCCATCCAGGCGCAGGGTGACATCGCGGAGATGGCACGTCGGTACGAGACGCCAGAGGACGCCGAGAGGTTGATCCGGGACAGGTTCTCCCCGCAGGAGCGCATCAGCTTCACGTTACGCCCGCGGTCGGTGACGGAGCACTTCGAGGCCGGATGAACAGCCGGGATCCGGCGGTCGACGGCGTGCAGCACGTCGTCGTGCTCGCCGGCGGATATGGCGGCGCGAAGCTGAGCCATGGGATGACGCTGGTGGCGACGGCCCGTCGGGCCGAGGGCGGCCGTCCGCTCGACCTGTCGGTCATCGTCAACACCGGCGACGATCTGGAGCTCCACGGCCTGCTCGTCTCGCCCGACCTGGACACGGTCCTCTACACGCTTGCGGGCTGGGCGAACAGCGAGACCGGCTGGGGCGTCCGAGACGAGACCTGGTCGAACGCCGACATGCTCGGACGCTACGGCGCGCCGACCTGGTTCAGCCTCGGGGACCGGGACCTTGCGACCCATGTCCTGCGGACGGAGCGGATTCGAGCCGGCGCCACCCTCACGAGCGTCACGGCTGAGCTCGCCCGAGCCCTGGGCGTGCGGGCGCGGATCCTGCCGATGACCGACGCACCGGTTCGCACGCGGTTGCGCACGGACGCCGGCTGGCTCGACTTCCAGGACTACTTCGTCAGGCGCCACCATGCCGACCCGGTCCACGAGCTGCGCTTCGACGGGCTCACTGACGCTCGCCCGACGCCGGAGGTGAGCGCGGCACTTCGGAGCGCTCACGTCCTGGTGCTGGCACCGTCGAACCCCTTCGTCAGCATCGGCCCGATCCTCGGGTTGGCCGGCGTGGTGGATGTGCTCCACGAGGCGCGCGCCCGCGGAGTCCCCGTGGTCGCGATCAGCCCGATCGTCGGTGGCGTCGCCCTCCGCGGCCCCGCTGACCGGATGTTCCGATCACTGGGCGGTGAGCCGAGCGCTGCGGGCGTCGCGCGGCACTACGCCGAGCGCTATCCCGGCCTGATCGAGACCCTGGTCATCGACGAGCAGGACCTCGGGGATGGTGAGGCCATCGCGGCGACAGGTATCAGATCCGTCGTCGGACCGGCGGTGATGCGAGACGATGCTGATCGTCGGCGGCTGGCGGAGTTCGTCCTCGATATCGCGGAGCAGGATTCGACCCGAGCCTGACCTGGCGTTCAGACTTTCGTCAGCACCAGCTGGGCGATCTTCGTCGCGATCTCCTTCTGTCGCGAACCGGACTCGTTCACCCTGACCTGGACCGTATAGACGATGCCTTTGACGAAGATGAGCATGCCGATGTTCTTCGCCCAGTAGGCGCGCTCACCGATACCGCTGACGTCCTCCCCCTCCGGGTAGAAGTCCCTGGCGATCGCCAGGGAGGTGTCCCTGTTCGTCGGATCGGCCTGGAGGGTCACGTAGCCACCGCTTGCGGGAACGGCCGGATCCTTCGGGACGAAGTTGAACGTGCACGTCATCGTCGCCGCGTTGGGGATTGCATCGGCGAGCTCCATGCCGACGATCGTCGCGACGTCGGCCCCCGCCGCGAGTCCGCAGACGTCCGCGCTCCCGCCCGCGGGCCGCGTCAGACCTTCGCCAGCAGCAGCTGGGCGACCTTCATGGCGATCTCCTTGCGTGGCTCGGTCTTGTCGAACAGGCCCGGCCCGAGCGGCCGCAGTCTAGCGCGCTGCACGACTACCATTTCGACGATGTCCCCCACCGCCGACCTCTCGCGTCTCCACGTCGTCCTGCCGGTGCGGAGCGTCTCCGGCGGGAAGGCGCGCCTGGGCGGGGCGCTCGATGCGGAGGAGCGTGAGTCGCTCGTCCTGGGCATGCTCCGGCACGTCCTGGAGACCCTCCGAGCATGGCGCGCCGCCGTGCCGATCCATGTCGTGAGCCTTGACGGATCGTTGGCCGCGGACGCCGCGGCACAGGGTGCGCGAGTCATCCGGCAGGCGGCGGGCGGCGGCCTCAACGCGGCCATCGCCGAGGGACGGGCGGCGGCGCTCAGCGAGGGCGCGACTGCCCTGCTGGTGCTTCCCGCCGATCTGCCGGCGATCACCGTGCTCAGCCTCGAACGACTGCTCGACGCCGCCGACGCAGCCCTCGCTGCCGGCGCCGGCCGTCCGCTTGTCGTGCTCGCGCCGGCCGACGCCAGACGCGGCACCAACGCCATGCTCGTGTCACCGC
>JACDBP010000146.1 GCA_013694835.1 Chloroflexota bacterium | reverse complement strand
CAGCCGGTTCGCGGGCGACCCGCGGATGCGCCACCTGCACGTCGAGCCGGACGAGGCCGAGCGGGTGGCCGATCGATGGCGTGCGGAGCTCGGTTGGACCGTGTGCCTGCTCACCCGCGACGAGGCGATCGACGGCGGGCTGTTCGGACCGGTCGTCCGCCCTGAGGTTCGAGGCAGGATCGGCGACCTGCTGGTGTTGGCCGTCGGGCCGGTGGCCTTCTTCGACTCGCGCGTCGCCCCGGGAGAGATCGCCCTGACCGGCCACCACGGCTCGCTGACCGGTGCCGAGCTGTTCGTTCCAGCCCTGGAGTTCGTCCGGTAGGCTTCGCGGCCATGACCGATCGAACCGCGCTCGTCTGTGGGGCCGGGCTGATGGGGCACGGCATCGCCCAGGTCCTCGCCGGTGCCGGCTACCAGGTGCGGCTGTACGAGCCCGAGCAGTCGCGTGCCGAGGCGGGTCGGGATCGGATCGCCGGCAACCTCCAGCGTTCGGTCGACAAGGGTCGGATCACCGCGGATGAGCGCACCGAGCAACTGTCCCGCCTGTCGGTGGAGACCGACCTCGCGCGCGCCGCAACCGGCATCGAGGTCGCCATCGAGGCCGTGTTCGAGGACGAGGCGGTCAAGCGGGACCTGTTCGCGCTGCTCGATGCGAGCGCGCCGGCTGAGGCGATCCTGGCCTCGAACACCAGCTCCATCAGCATCACCCGGTTGGCGACGTCGACCCGCCCGGAGCGCCGACCACGGGTCGTGGGGGTCCACTTCTTCAGCCCGGTGCCGGTGATGCCGCTCATCGAGCTGATCCGGGGCGCCGAGACGTCGGACGAGACCGAGGCCGCGATCCGCGCCCTTGCCGGGGACGTGGGCAAGCAGGTGATCGTCAGCCGTGATCGACCCGGCTTCATCGTGAACCGGATCCTGATGCCGTTCTTGGGCGAGGCGATGCGCGCCTACGATGAGGGTTTGGGGACCGCCGAGGACATCGACGCGGGCGCGAAGCTCGGCCTCAACCACCCCATGGGACCGCTCGAGCTGGCCGACTTCATCGGCCTCGACGTCTGCCTCCACATCATGGAGGTGCTCCATGAGGGCTTCGGCGTGCAGCACTTCGCCCCACCGCCCGTTCTGCGCCAGCTCGTCGACGCAGGGCATCTGGGCCAGAAGAGTGGCCGCGGCTTCCATACGTACCCGCGGAGCTGATGACATTGGCATCAGCGCGAGATATGGGCACTGCCGAGGGAGGGCTTTCGACCGAGGAGCGGTTGCTGCAGCAGACCGCGCGTGAGTTCGCGCAGCGGGAGATCGCGCCCGGAGCCGCCGAACGCGATGAGGAGGAGCGCTACGACCGATCGCTGTTCCGTCGCATGGGCGAGCTGGGGCTGACAGCCGTGCCGTTCCCGGAGTCGATCGGCGGCGCCGGGTTCTCGTACCGTGCCTGGACGCTGGTGATGGAGGAGATCGCCTACGCGGACATGGCGATGGCCGTGTCGCTGAGCGTCCACATCCTGTCGCAGTACCCGGTGATCACGTGGGGCTCGCCGGAACAGCACGCCCGCTGGCTGCCACCGATGCTCTCCGGCGAGCGGCTCGGCGCGTTCGCGCTGACCGAGCCGCAGGCAGGCTCCGATGCTGCGGCTCTTCGCATGCGCGCCGAACGGGTCGGCCCGGCGGACACGCCGACCGCCTACCGGCTGACGGGCACCAAGATCTGGATCACCAATGCCATCGAGGCGGAGCACTACCTGGTGTTCGCGACGGTCGACCCTGCTGCTGGCCAGCGTGGCATCACCGCGTTCCTGGTGGAGAAGGGGACGCCCGGGTTCTCGTTCGGACGGAAGGAGCGGAAGCTCGGCATCCGTGCGGACACGGCCTCGGAGCTCATCTTCGACGGCGCGGAGGTGCCGTTGGCCAACCGCCTCGGCGAGGAGGGCCAGGGCTACCGGATCGCGCTGTCGGCTCTGGGGGAGGGCCGGATCTCCATCGCAGCCGCCTGCACCGGGCTGGCACAGGCGGCGCTCGATGCGGCGGCCCGATTCCTGACCGAACGGCGGGCGTTCGGCGTCCCGTTGGCGGAGCAGCAGGGCCTCCGTTTCATGCTCGCCGAGATGGCGCAGCGCGTCGCGGCAGCCCGCGCCCTTACCCGCGCAGCGGCGGATGCGAAGGATCGCGGCGAATCGATCTCGGAGGCGTCGTCGCTGGCCAAATGGACAGCCTCGGACGCCGCGATGAGCGTCACCACCGACGCCGTGCAACTGTTCGGCGGCTCGGGCTACTCGCGCGAGTTCCCCGTGGAGCGGATGATGCGCGACGCGAAGGGTGCCCAGATCTATGAGGGCACCAACCAGATCCATCGCCTGATCGTGGCGGATCATCTGCTGAAACGCCTCACGCAGGGAAGCGGGGGTTGATCGACGCGCTCGCTACCGAGTGTCCGCCCTTGGGAGTGGGCCGTCCCGAGGCGGGTCCACGGGCACCGCTGGAGACGGTGTCGAGCGAGTGGCGGGCAGGGGACTGATGCCAACGATGCGCTCGGTGGTTGGATTCGCGGCTGCTGGGCCGTAGAGCTTGTCACTGATGCGGGCCACGACTCATTGCCGGTCGTACCTTGCCATCGAAGCACAGGGCGACTGAAGACCGCGCGGCGCCCCGCGGCTGACGCTCCGGGACGATCGCTGCCCATCCCCGGCGGTGGCAGGCCGCCGGCGTCCATGCATCGAGCGGCTGGATGGCAGGCGGACCCTGCGGTCCACAAGGTGCGACGACGTCAAAGTGGTTTCGCGGCTCTCACGCCGTTCAACCAGGATCCGAGGAGGCGCGGCCCGACCTCGGTGAGGATGGACTCGGGATGGAACTGGATCCCTTCCACGGGGTGCTCCCGGTGCCGCATCCCCATCACCAGGCCATCGGCGGACCACGCGGTCAGCTCCAGTTCCGCGGGCATCGAGTCTCGCGCCACGGCCAGCGAGTGGTAACGGCCCGCCTGGAACGGCGACGGCA
>JACDBP010000145.1 GCA_013694835.1 Chloroflexota bacterium | reverse complement strand
AGCGGCGGTTCGCCTTCGGCAGCAGCAAGGTGTTCCTGGACACCCTGGACCGGGCGACGCCGTTGGATCTCCGATCGCTCTTCGACACCCGGTTCCCGAGCTACTACTGATCCCGAGGGAGGCCGCTAATGCATCGTGATCTGCTGCGCCAGACCGCGGAGCTGGCGATCGACTACCTCGACCGCCTACCGGAACGATCCATGGTGATCACGTCGGACGGCGCCTCGCTGCGAGCGGCCTTCGGTGGGCCGATGCCGTCCATGGGCGAGCCGGCACTCTCCGTCATCGACCACCTGGCCCGCTCGGCCGAACCGGGTCTGGCGGGTACGGCAGCGCCGCGCTACTTCGGCTTCGTCATCGGCGGTGGCGTGCCGGCCTCGGTCGCAGCCGACTGGCTGACCAGCACCTGGGATCAGAACGGCGGGCTGTACGTCGCCGGGCCGGCGCAGTCCGTCATCGAGGAGGTCGTGGCCGAGTGGCTGCTCGAGATCTTCGGGCTCCCGCCCGGATCCGGCGTCGGGCTCGTGACCGGCTGCCAGATGGCCAATTTCACCGCCCTCGCGGCGGCCCGCCACGCCGTCCTGCAGCGGATGGGCTGGGACGTGGAACGCGACGGGCTGCAGGGTGCGCCTGCGGTCAACGTCGTCGTCAGCGGCGAGAGCCACGTCACGATCCACATCGCCCTCCAGCTGCTCGGTCTCGGCGGCGGCAACGTCCGGAGGGTGGCAACCGACGACCAGGGCCGGATGCGACCCGATGCCCTGCGCGAGGCACTCGGCGAATGCCAGGGCCCGACGATCGTCTGCGCCCAGGCCGGCAACGTGAACAGCGGCTCGTTCGATCCGTTCGTCGAGATCGTGTCCACCGTGCGGGAGGTCGACGGAGCGTGGCTGCACGTTGACGCGGCCTTCGGCATGTGGGCGCTGGCGAGTCCGGCCATGCGACACCTGGCGACCGGCATCCAGGGAGCCGATTCGTGGGCGACCGATGCCCATAAGTGGCTGAACGTGCCCTACGACTCCGGCCTCGTGTTCGTGCGCGATGCCGATGCGCAGCGGCGAGCGATGGCGCTGCCCGCCGCGTACCTGATCCACGCCGAGGGTGCTCACCGCGACCCCTACGAGTTTGTGCCGGAGTTCTCGCGGCGCGCTCGGGGCTTTGCGCTCTACGCCGCGATGCGCTCGCTCGGCCGTGCGGGCATCGCCGAGATGGTCGATCGCCACTGCCGGCAGGCTCGGCGGTTCGCGGAGCTACTCGGCGGCGTCCCGGGCGTGAGCGTCCTCAACGAGGTGGTCCTCAACCAGGTGCTCGTTCGGTTCGAGGATCCCGCCACCGCAGACACGGCCGCCTCCGATGTGCTCACCCGGGACGTGGTACGCCGGGTCCAGGAGGAGGGCACCTGCTGGCTCAGCGGCACGACCTGGCACGATCTGGCCGCGATGCGGATCTCGGTCTCCAACTGGGCGACGACGGACGACGACATCGATCGCTCCGCCGACGCCATCGTGCGCTGCTACGCGGCCGCTACGGCCGGCTGACCATGGGCGAACATCACAGGAGGGGTCTACTCGCGAGGCTGGCCGTCCGCGTCCAGGATGCGGTTGCAGTGGATGACCGCGTCGATGAGGACTCCAGCGGCGGTCTTGCCACGGATGGAGATCACGCCGACAGCACCGCCGTCGTCGAGCCTCAGATCCCCGGACCCTTCGACCCCCCCGACACCGTATCGCTCGGGCAGCGAGTTGATCCGGTACTGGTGGGCCTTCGCGGGCTTGCCGATCCGGACGTTGAGCATGAAGGCATCCGTTCCCCGTCCGGAGGCCTTCTTGGCATCCGGGACCAGCAGCTCAAGGGCGCTGAGACTCCCGGAGGAGTCATCGGCGAACTGGTTGCCGAAGGAGTCCTCCGCGTCCTCACCGAGCCCGGACAGCCCATAGGTGCAGGTGACGCTCGAGGAGGTGGCATGGTGGGATCCGGTGTCGGGGCCGCTGCCGATCGTGACGTCCATCACCGTCGCGGCGACGGCCGAGTTCGAGGTGACGTCCGTCTCGGGCGCCGGCGTGGCGACGCTGTCGGTGCCGAGCCCCGAGCCTGCCGGGGGCCTGCGCGCCGGCGCCGCCCCAGCTGCGCAGCCGCCGACCACGGCCCCCAGGGTCGCCATCGCAACGATCGCGATCACGGCCTGGACGGCGCGCATCGGACAGGATCTCCCCTCGTGCGCCAGCCCGACCGTTGCGGGCTCCCGGCGCCGCAGCAGCACGCGACAACGATACCCCGGTTGCCGGAAAGGGGACCCACCGTCGGGGCCGCCGGTCAGCTGGCCCGGGCGTCCCGCCCGAGCGCGAACAGGATCTCCTCGCCGTACCGCTCGAGCCTCGTCGGGCCCATGCCCTTGACCCGTCCGAGGTCGGCCAGCGTGCCTGGCCTCGCCTCCACGATCGCCTCGAGCGTCGCGTCGTGGAGGATCACGTAGGGCGGCATCCGGTCCGCCCTCGCACGCTGGGTCCGCCAGGCACGGAGTCCCTCCGAGGCCGTGGTCCGCGGCGTCGCCGCCCGCTGCGCAGCGTTCGGGTCCGCACTCGACCCGTCCTCGGCGACGTCACGTCGCGGGCGCCCTGCGGCGGACCGATGCCCGTCGCCGGCAGCGACAGGACCGGAACGCTGCAGTGCCACGAGGAACCGCGACGATCGCCGCGCCACCTCGCGCCCCTGGTTGCCGGCCCTCCGGTGGGCCCACGACAGCCAGAGGTGACGTCGCGCTCGCGTGATGCCGACGTACAGCAGGCGACGCTCCTCCTCGACCTCCGCAGGCTCCGCGGATCGCCGGATCGGCAGAAGGCCCTCCTCGAGCGCGGGCAGGAAGACGGCGTCCCACTCGAGTCCCTTGGCACGATGGAACGTCAGGAGCGCGATCCCGGTG
>JACDBP010000141.1 GCA_013694835.1 Chloroflexota bacterium | reverse complement strand
AGCCTGCTCCTTCGCGGTCTTGCTCTGGAAGTCGGTCTGGTTGAAGCGAGCGATGGCGTTCCGGACGTGCGACTCATCGTGGATCGGGAGGTGCTCGCCGCCCTGGCGATCGACGTAGGCGAACTGTGACTTGCGCAGCTTCGCGCGGTCGTCGGCATCGAGCGTGGCCATGTGTCTGCCTCCTTGCTCAGCTCGCTGGTGGGCCTGCGGGACGGTTTCGCTCCCCGTCGGATGGTCCGCTCGATCGACACGAGCCCGACACATCAGCATCTCGCCAAGAGGCCGCAACTCCCTTGCAAGACCGTTTCCGGCGATGCCACCATGCGTGGACGTGGCCCTCGGGCACCATCGCCCGCGTCGGGACGGCTGACCTTGGGGGGACGCCGTCCCGGCACCGCCACACCGCCGCGAACCGGCGCCGTCCACCGCACGCCGACAGGGAGGTGCCAGATGAACGATGAGCAGCCGATCGACGGTGTCGAGCGGGTTCGGCAAGGTGAACGTCCCCATGACGCCGGCGGCTACATCGGCCGCGAGCCCGAGCTCGCCGCCGAGACGATCCCGGGTGGTGTCCAGGCCGGGGACGAGCGAGTAGGCGGCACGGCGACCCAGTCCAGCGGGACCGGTGGCGCTGCGAACCGAGTCCAGCGCGACGACCAGCCCGAGGGCCATCGCGAGGCCGACCACGTCTCCGACGACGACCTGAGGCGCGCGGGCGAGAACGGCTGACCTGCGGCCGACCGGCGGTCAGATCAACGGTCCTGTGTCGCTTCGAGCTGCCTCACGCGAGTAGGCTGCACGGGTGAGCCTGGAGACCTATCACCGCAAGCGCGACTTCAAGCGCACCCCTGAGCCGGCCGGAGGCGAGCCGGGCAGACCTCCGAAGGGTCCGCGCCGGTTCGTCGTCCAGCGCCATCGGGCGACTCGCCTGCACTTCGACTTCCGGCTGGAGATCGACGGCGTCCTCATGAGCTGGGCGGTGCCCAAGGGCCCGTCGCTCGATCCATCACAGAAGCGGATGGCCGTCCACGTGGAGGACCACCCGCTTGAGTACTTCGACTTCGAGGGGACCATCCCGAAGGGCTCGTACGGGGCCGGCGATGTGATCGTCTGGGACTGGGGAACCTGGGACCCGGAGGAGACGGACGATCCCGGCAGGGCCGTCTCGAAGGGCGAGCTCAAGTTCGAGCTGCATGGCGAGAAGCTTCGCGGCCGTTTCACGCTCGTGCGGACCGGTGGTCGCCCCGGCTGGGATGGCGACAAGGAACAGTGGCTGCTGATCCACAAGCGCGACGACGCCGCCGACGCCGCGTGGGACGTGGACGAGCATCCCCGCTCGGTGAAGTCCGGCCGCACCAACGACGAGGTCCTCTCCGGTGGCGCGGCCGTATGGGACAGCTCGGCTCCCGCCGGCGAGGCGGCGATCGATCTTGCCGGGGCCGTCGATGCGCCGATGCCCGAGTTCATCGAGCCGATGACCGCCACCCTCGCGGACCGCCCGTTCAGCGACCCCGACTGGATGTTCGAGCTGAAGCTCGATGGTTATCGCGTGCAGGCCGTCGTCGCGAACGGCCGCGTCCAGCTCTGGACACGGAGGAAGCAGGACGGAGCTCGTTACTTCCCGGACCTCGCCGGCGCCAAGCCGACCTGGATCGATGCCGACACGGCGATCGTCGATGGCGAGGTCGTCGCACTCAACGCGGACGGCGAACCGGACTTCAGCCTCCTCCAGGACCGTGCCGGGATGGGTCGCTTCGGCGCGTCGGGCGCGGGCCTCCGTTCGGATCGGCAGCGGGACCCGGCTTGGAGGACGGCGCCCATCACGTACTTCGTCTTCGACCTCCTCTACGTCGACGGCCGTTCCCTGCTGGATGTGCCGCTGGCCGATCGGAAGAAGCTGCTCCGGAGCCTGCTGCGCGAGCACCCCATCGTGCGCTATGGCTCGCACATCGACGCGGATGGCGAGGCGTTCCACGAGATCGCCGCGCAGCGCGGGCTCGAGGGGATCATGGCCAAGGAGCGGCACAGCAGGTACCAACCTGGCCGGCGCTCCAAGGCCTGGCTGAAGCTCAAGATCCGCAGGGAGCAGGAGCTCGTCGTCGGTGGTTACGAGGAGGGCAAGGGGTCGCACCGCGACCTGGGCTCGCTGATCGTGGGCGTGTACGAGGATGGCGATCTGCACTTCGCTGGCCACGTCGGCAGCGGCATCGACACGCGCACCCGTCGCGACCTCGTGGCCAGGCTGGATGGGCTGCGTCTCGACGAGCCGCCTTTCGTGGACGCGCCCCGCATCAAGGGCGCCCACTGGGCGAAGCCGCAGGTGGTCATCCGGGCGGAGTTCGCCGAGTGGACCACAGATGGGC
>JACDBP010000126.1 GCA_013694835.1 Chloroflexota bacterium | reverse complement strand
CGAATCGCTTGAGGACCGGCCTCACGAAGAGCTCGAAGGTCACGAAACTGCTCACGGGATTGCCCGGCAGGCCGAACAGCAGCGTCGTCCCGCCGTCCGCGCGCAGGGCTCGTCCGAAGGCCAGTGGCTTGCCCGGCTGGATCGCGACCCGCCAGAGGTCGATCTCACCGATCCGCTCGAAGGCATCCTTGACCACGTCATGCGCGCCGACCGAGACGCCGCCGGTGACGAGGACGACATCTGCGGCGGCCACCGCGGCACGGAGGGCCCGTTCGACTTCGTTGAGGTGGTCACGAGCCCTAGCCACACTCACCAGACGTCCACCGGCGGCCACGACCTGGGCCGCGATGCCCGGCCCACTGCTGTCGTGGATCCGGCCAGGTCCCAGGAAGGCACCCGGGTCGGTCAGCTCGTCGCCGGTGCTGAGGACCGCGACGCGTGGGCGAGCATGGACCGCGACCGTGGCATGACCCGCAGCGACGAGCCCCGCCACGTGGTGCGGCGAGATCGGCGTGCCGCGGAGGATGACGACGCGGCCGGCGACAAGATCGCTGCCGGACGGGCGGATGTGCGCACCCAGCGCTACGGTCGCATGGACGGAGACCTCCGCCGGCAGGTCGGCCATGCCGCGGGGGGCATCGGTCAGCTCCACCGGCACGACCGCGTCGGCGCCCGCCGGGACCGGCGCCCCGGTCAGGATGCGGATGGCGGTGCCTGGCTGGAGCTCGGCTGACGATGGCTTCCCTGCGGCCGCCTCGCCGATTACTCGCAGCTGGATCGCGGCCCCCGCGGACGCCCCATCGACGTCCGCCGCGCGGACCGCGAACCCGTCCATCGCCGAGTCGTCCCACGGCGGCATCGACAGCCGCGCGGTGACGTCGCCGCTCGCCACCCGGCCCAGGAGCTCGGCGGGCGCCGTGAGCGCGACGTCCTCGGCGGAAAGCGGCTCGACCCGCGCCAGCATCCGCTTCAGCGCCTCCTCCAGCGACAGCAGCCGCTCGCCGGCCCATGCCGGCATCGCCGGGGCGCTCACACGCGCAGTTGCGCGCGGTTCCGGAGGGCGCGGAACACACCGTCGCGGGTCACCAGCCCGAGCAGGCGACGCCTCGTCTCGACGTCCACGACCGCGATCGCCGGGAGCGTCGACTCCTCGAACCGCGTGACCGCGTCCCAGAGCGCCTCCGCTTCCGTCATCGTCACGATCGCGTCGCCGCGGGTCATGATGTCGGTGACCCTGGTGTTCGGCCAGTCTTCTCGCGCGATGCGGCTCACCTGGGCGATCTCGACTGTGCCCATCAGCATGTCGCCATCGAGCGTCACAGGGTAGAGGCTCGCCTGGCCGGTGAGGAGATGCTGGTCCACGAGCGTGTCGAGCGTGAGGTTCGGGTTCACCACGCGGACGTCGCGGTCCATCACGTCCTGCACCCGGATCCCCTCGATGAGCTTCTCGATGGCGACGCGTCGGTAGCTGGCCTCGGCTGCCTGGTTGAGGAACCAGCCGATGAAGGCCAGCCACACTCCCTCCACCACGGAGCCGTTGATGGCGATGAAGAAGCCGATGGCGATCATGCCGTAGGCGACCGTGCGGCCGATGAGCGTGGCGATACGCGTCGCGCGCAGGAAGTCGCCGGTGACGCCCCATACGAGCGCACGCAACAGGCGGCCGCCGTCCATGGGGAAGCCCGGGATGAGGTTGAAGAGCGCGAGCAGGACGTTCGCGCCGCCGAGGTAGAAGGCCATGCTGGCGAAGAGACCCCCGACATCGGTCGCGTCGACGCCGCGTGGCAGCACAGCAAAAGCGGCCAGGAAGAACCCGCCGAGGATCAGGCTCGAAACGGGGCCGGCCGCGGCCACCAGCGCCTCGGTCCGGGCGTTCGGCGCGTCCTGCTCCAGGTTCGCCGCGCCACCGAAGATGAAGAGCGTGATCTCGGTGATCTCCAGCCCGCGTCGACGGGCCACGAGTGCGTGAGCCAGCTCGTGGATGAGCACCGAGGTGAAGAAGAGCAGCGCGACCACGATGCCGATGACCCATGCGAGCCCCGCCCCCACCTGGCGGGTGCCGGTGTTCGCCGGATTCGTGACGGAGGATACGATCGAGAGCACGACCAGCGCGAAGATCACGAACCAGCTCGGGTGGAGGACTATCCGCACCCCCAGCACGCGGCCGATGCCGATGCCCGTTCCACTGCGCCTCATCCGCGCCACGGTGCATCCTCCACATCGATCGAGGCGGCGAGGGACCGGGCGCGGCGTCGAGCCATCCACCAGACCAGTGCGCCGCCGGCGATGGTCAGCACGGCCAGGGCACCGACCGTGACCTGCCAGAAGGCGATCGGGTAGAGCTGGACCAGACGCTGGCTGGTCGGGTCGAAGGCCCAGTTGCCGCCGGGGAAGAACAGCCGGTGGAAGAGCTCGAACATCAGGTCGAAGGTAAGGGCGAACAGGATGCCCACGACGGCCACGCCCGCGGCCAGCGCACCGGCGCCGCGGCCGAGGGCGCGCCATGCCGCCGCGTCACGCCGCCTCCGGGTCAGATTGATCAGAGCGAGAGCTGCGGCCGTGAGCGAGAGGAGCGCGAACGCGTACAGCACGAACCGGGCATCGCGCAGGTGCGCCGCCTCCGACGGCTGGTAGAACGGGCTGCCATCCGGCGCCGCGATGGCGAACGTGCCCGGCCCCGCGATCATCTCCGACACGGTGCGATCGGAGATCGCCAGCGTCTCGGCCCGTGAGTAGCTGAGGACGTCGGCCGAGCGCGCCACGTCATGCGCGGCGTGAAGGTAGAGCGGCGTCAGCAGCATGGCCAGGGAGACCATGACGATCCCGAGGGCCGTGCCGACAGCGACCAGCGACCGTCCCAGCGCCCCCAGGCTCGAGTGGCTCGCTGGACGCGCGACCGCGGCTGCCGATAGGTCCAGCGTGCTCACGACGCCATCGTGGCACGTCCCGAGCGCCGTCGCTATTCCTCGGCGAGGGTCTGCGCCTGCTCCCACCAGCCCTCGACGCGGAGGTCGTCGGGAGGCTCGGCGCCAAGCACCCGCGCTGCCCGCGCCAGGATGCGTTCGAGCTCGGCCAGCTCCAGGTGGATCAGGTCCGAGAGCCCGATGATGCCTGCCTGGGTGAACAGCGCCTGCTCCGTGGGCCCGAAGCTCGCCAGGTTGAGCAGCAGTGCCTCATCGCGCCAGGCATTGACATCGTTGATGTCGGCGGCGATCTGGTCCGCGAGCGTCGTTCGCCGGGTCGGCGTCTCCGACACCTCCAGCAGCAGGCCCGTCGTGAAGATGCCCTGGCGCTGGAGGCGGTCGAGATGGATCAGCGGCGGCCGTTGGAGCATCTCGATGGGCGGCACCTCAGGACTCCAGCGTCGCGTCGACGCTCAGCGCCACCGTGCCCTTGAGGGCACGCGAGATGGGACAGTTCTCCTTGGCGGCCTGCGCTTCCGCCTGGAAGGCGGTCTCGTCCATGCCCGGAACGCGTGCTCGGACGGTCAGCGCGCTGGTCGTGACCGTCTGGCCGGCGTCCAGCTTCTCGAGCGTGATCTCGGCCGTGACCTCGACGCGCTCTGGCGGGAAGCCCGCCTTCGCGAGGTTGTTGGAAAAGGCCATCGAGAAGCAGCTCGCATGCGCCGCGGCGAGGAGCTCCTCGGGACTGGTCCGGCCCTGGGGGTCCTCGATGCGCGAGGCCCAGGTCGTGGGCAGGTCGCTGAACTGACCGCTGGTGCCCGCGCTCACCGTGCCGCTGCCCTTGAGCAGGTCGCCCTGCCAGGTTGCCGTCGCTCGCCGTACTGCTGTCATCTCACTCCCCTGTCGTCTGCTCGATGGCGTCCTCGGGCGCCTCGGTCACCCCTTGGAAGCGGCCGTCTCGGGGTAGCGGAGGCGCGGCGGACGCCTGGCTGGTGGTTTTCCGACCAGCTGGTCCATGAGCTCGCGTGAAGCATCGGCGACTGCGTCGACCGCAGCCTCGAAGGCCTCGGAATTGACCTTCGAGGGTTGGCGGTAGCCGCTTACCTTGCGCACGAACTGGAGCGCAGCAGCGCGGACTTCCTCGTCGGTGACGGTCCCGTCAGGCCCACGCAGGGGTTGGATGCTCCGGCACATCGCTCAGCCGAACGGGTGGTCGCGCCGCTGGAGCGCGGTGAGCGGATCCTCCACGGGCGCCTCGGCAGCCGTGTCCTCGGGCAGGACCGACCCGGCGTCGATCGCCACGCCGGGGATCGCTGATTCCGGCGCGGTCGGTGTCTCGCTGGCGGGAGTCTTCCTCAGCTCCGGGACGTCTCCGACGGCCCGGACCCGAAACACTGATGGCTGGCTGTCGATGATCATGCTCCCTCCAGATCCCCCTCCGGGCGGGGCCGAGTGTAACGCACCGCTGCTCACGCTCGGTGACCGAGTCTGCCCGCACGGTCCCTGATGGGCCCGTCGTGTCAAGTGGTGTCAAGTCGTGTCAAGTGGTGTCAAGTCGTGTCAAGGCGAGGCATACTCGCCGCACTGCCCGGGATGGTCGACGTTCGCGACCGGGCACGCCACGCGACTCGGAAGCTTGGAGGGGTCATGTTCAAGGGCTCGGATCGGCGCGCACGCCGGACGCGATGGGGAGCGACGCTCGCCGTCTCGACGCTGGTGCTCGGCATCTTCGGGGCCGCGCCCGCCGCGGCGGTAGCTCCGGAAGGTCTGCAGGCCGAGGGCGGCCCCCTCCCGGCGCCACGCATCGTCGGTGGGACCGCGGTCCCCAATGGCAAGTACAAGTTCCAGGCAGCGTTGCTCGGCGTGCCCTTCGGCAGTGATGACTATCAGCGGCAGTTCTGCGGCGGTTCGCTGATCTCGCCATGGCACGTGCTGACGGCCGCCCACTGCGTCGATTTCATCGGGGACGACAGTGATGACATCCTGGCGCTCGAGGACTTCAGGGTGGTCGTCGGGCGCACGGTGCTCCAGTGGGGCAACGGCGTGCGGCGGTCCGTCGATCGCATCGACATCCACCCCGATTGGGACCCGGACACCTTCAAGTTCGACGCCGCCGTCATCACCCTCGCGGCTCCGGTCTACTTGATCAAGCCGGTCAAGCTCGTGACGCCGGGCACCGACGCTCTCGAGCGGCCGGGCACCGAGTGGGTCGCCAGCGGCTGGGGCAACACCCTCGCGCAGCCGGCCGGTGGGACCGGCGGAACGAACTACCCGCACCGGATGCGGGAAGTCACCCTGTCGCTCCTGTCGGCGACGGAGTGCCTCAACGCGTACACCATCGAAGGAGACACCTACACGCACAAGGCCACCATGCTCTGCGCCGGAAGGACCGGCAAGGACACCTGTCAGGGTGACAGTGGCGGCCCGCTCTTCCAGAAAGCGGTGACGGGCGGCTACATCCAGCTCGGCGTCACCAGCTGGGGCATCGGCTGTGCGGCGACTGGCTACCCCGGCGTCTACACCCGGCTTTCGAACAGGAGCATCGGCAACTTCATCCTGGAGCAGATGGGCGAAGTGCCCGTCCAGTAGGTGGCGACGGTCGTCGCAGACCCCAGCAGCCCCTCCGGCCGTCGCAGGAGGGGCTGCTTCGTTGGGTTGGTGGGGTGAGGTCCTGGGCGACGGTCACGGGCTCCGGGATGGCGGATCCGTATCCTCGCGCCGGTACGGCACATTGACGATCACGGTGTACGGACGGCCAAGCAGCGCCGTGCGCAGGCGCTTCGCTGACTGGTTGTAGAGCAGGCGCTCCCACCAGGAACGCGCGACGTACTCGGGGATGACCACGAAGGTGATGGGCCGATCCACGTCCGGCGGCCACTGTGAGTCGAGCAGATCGAGATAGGCCAGGAGGGGTCCCGAAAGAGCGCGGTACGGGGACTCGACCACCACCAGGGGCACGCCCGGTACCTGCCGCTCGAAGTCGCTCCGGAGCCCCGCCCACGTCGCTTCATCGTCCGAGATGTGGACCGCTCGCACGTCGTCGTCGATCGAGCGGGCGACATTGATCGCCTGGATGACCGCACGGTCGAGACCGTGGATCGGCACGATGACCCGTTCCTCGCGGTGGGGCGGCTGGACGATGAGGTCGGCTCGGATCGCCAGAGAAGCCCGGGATCTCTGGTACTGGTGGCTGATGAACAGCATCATCCCGACGAGCACTGGTACGAGGATGACGACCAGGTACGCGCCGTCGGCGAACTTCTCGTAGACCACGATCGCCAGCACGATCCCGGTCAGGACGGCGCCGAAGCCGTTGATGCCGAGCCTCCACCACCAGCCGCCCTCACGCGCTCGCAGCCAGTGGCGAACCATGCCCGCCTGGCTCAGGGTCGCCTTCCGGCGCGACGTCGACCGCGTAGGCAGTCGGATCCTCCTCGGTCACATGCAGGCGCCGCCCGTATGGTTCCAGGATCGATTTCAGGCGTCGGTAGACGGGCTCGAGGTCGGTGGGCATGGCGTCTCCCCGGTGCGCTGGCCGGTCATCAGCATACCGACCTGGCCATCGCAGTTCGTCAGGGCACTTGGGCAGCAGTACGATGCGGTCGTGGAAGTCGTGTGCTCCGGCTGCGGCGAGTCGGTGGCCCCAGGACTTCGAC
>JACDBP010000125.1 GCA_013694835.1 Chloroflexota bacterium | reverse complement strand
CGCCTGCTGACCGAGACCGTGCTGCGCGACGTCGAGACGATGGACGTCTCGCCGCGCCTGCGGGACATGGTGCAGAAGATCGACGTCGAGACCGGGCACCTGGCGCAGATGGTGAGCGAGCTGCTCGACCTCTCCAAGATCGAGCAGGGAACCACCCAGCTGCACCTCGATTCGGTCGACATCGGCGCCGTGGTGGAGGCATCGCTCGAGCGACTGCGGCTGTTCGCGGACCGGCAGGGTGTCGAGCTTCGTGCCGACCTGCCCGATGAAGGCCCGCGCCCCAGGGTCCAGGGCGACGAGGAACGGCTCGGCCAGCTGCTGGTCAACCTGGTTCACAACGCGGTGAAGTTCTCCGATGCCGGCGACACGGTCGTGGCGCGGGTGGCAGTCAGTACGAACGAAGTCACCGTCGCGGTGGCGGACCAGGGTGTCGGTATCCCGAAAGCCGACATCGAGCGGGTCTTCGAGCGGTTCTACAAGGTCGACAAGGCGCGCGTGCGGGGCAAGGGCGGCACCGGACTCGGGTTGGCGATCGCACGGCACATCGCTGAGGGACATGGCGGCCGCCTGTCGGTCGCCAGCGAGGAGGGGCGCGGCTCCACCTTCACCGTCTCGCTCCCGCGCGAGCGGGCCGACTGAACCGCGCCCGACCCCGGAATCAGACGACGGCTGTCAGCAGCAGTCAGGTCGACACTCAGGCCCGCACTCGGGGCCGCAGTCGCAGTTCCACGTCATGCCATCACCTCCTTTCCTCGGGTTCTTGGGCTCAGCAGCAGCTGCCCTCGATGACCGGCAGAGCCGTCGTGGGTCGGCTGACGACGCCTGAAACCTCTGCGCCGCGCACGGCCTTGACGATGGCGCTGTGGAGGCCGTCGCCGACGCTGTGGGTGCTGACGACCGAGACCTCCTCGAACCCGGCCGCGCGGAGCCCGTCCCGGTACTCCGAGAACGACAGCGCACCGGCGATGCAGCCGACGTACGAGCCACGTTCAGCCCGCTGGGCGGGGGTCAGCGAATCGTCGGCGACCACATCGCTGATGCCGATCCGGCCCCCCGGCCGGAGCACGCGCGCCATCTCGGCGAAGACGGCGGGCTTGTCCGTGGACAGGTTGATGACGCAGTTCGAGATGACCACGTCCACGGTCGCGGCAGGCAACGGGATCGCTTCGATGTTGCCCTTCAGGAACTGGACGTTGGTCGCTCCTACCTCAGCCTGGTTGCGCAGCGCGAGCTCCAGCATCTCATCGGTCATATCAAGCCCGTAGGCGCGCCCGCTCGGCCCGACCCGCTTGGCCGAGAGCAGCACGTCGATCCCGCCGCCTGACCCCAGATCGAGAACGGTCTCACCCTCGCGCAGGTCCGCGACAGCGGTCGGATTGCCACACCCGAGGCTGGCCAGCCTCGCGGCTTCCGGAAGCTCGGCCGACTCGGTCGCCGAATAGAGGCTTGCGCCGAAGCGTCCCTCATCGGCTGCGTCGGGCAGTGCGGTGGAGCTCGGCCCGCAACAGCCGATCGTGGCATGCGGCGCACCCGGATCCTCGAGCGCGTGGGTCACCGCACGAGCTGCCTCCGCGTACCGGTCGCGAACGTGATCTCGAAGGACGTCGGTCATCTGGCGGTTCTCCTGTGTCGACAAGCCCAGGGACGAGCTGAGCGGTCCGTCGATCTCTGGACCCTAGGCCTTATATCGACGCTTGTCAATATAGATATCGTTCGATACCATGCAGCCATGCCAAGACTCTCGACGCGACGCGACGCGGGCCAGGACCCGGATGTTCGGCTCCTTCAGGCCGTCGCGGAGCCGACCCGCCTCGCGATCGTTCGGCAACTTGGGGCGGAAGGCGATGTCTGTGTCTGTGACTTCACCGCCTGCTGCGATGTCTCGCAGCCGACCGTCTCCCACCACCTGAAGGTGCTGCGGGAAGCGGGGGTCGTCGAATGCGAGCGGCGTGGCACCTGGGCGTACTACCGCCTCACGGACGAGGCAGTCGAGCGGCTGCAGGGCCTCTTCACCGGCCTTGCGCCACGTACGGCCTTTGCGGGGCTGTCGACCGCGAGCGGGACTTCCAGGAGCCTGCCCGTCATCCAGTGAGGGCCCGTCCGTGACGGCCACTTGACATTGGAGCTGCGCCAGGGTCTACGGTAGTGACATGCGGATCGGAGAGCTCGCCACCCGACTCGGGACATCCCCCGACGCGCTGCGCTTCTATGAGCGCAGTGGCCTGCTGCCGACACCGGCTCGGTCGGGCAATGGCTATCGCGAGTACACCGATGGGGACGCCGAAAGGCTCCGCCTCCTGATCGGGCTGCGGCAGCTCGACCTGCCGCTTGCCCAGGCAGCGGAGCTCTCCTCGCTTTGCGCTGACGGCCGGTGCGATGAGGTGTCCCTCGAGCTGCGACAGGCGGTCGCGATCAAGCGTGTGCAGCTGCGCCAGCGCATCGATGCGCTGCACTTCCTGGACAGGCGCCTGGCGCACCTGGAGGGCGATCTGGCTGCGGGTGGCGCGCCCCGCCCGCTCATCACCGCCGGAAAGGAGCAACCATGACTCGCTGCGAAGACTGCTGCTGCGACAAGCACTGCTGCGGCTGCGGCACCTAGGCCCACCGCTCACGAGCCGCTGGGATGTTCCGGCGGCTCCTCAGCCGAGCGGGGCCGGCTGCGCCGGCTGCTCCTTGCCCGCGAGCAGCGCGAACGTCTTGACGCGGCCGGTGACCTCGGTCAGGACCCGTCGGAAGGTCTTCATCCGCTCGTCGTCGGTGCCGGTCGCCTCGGACGGGTCGTCGAAACCCCAATGGAGTGATTGGTTCGCGCCGGGGAAGACCGGGCAGCTCTCCCGCGCGCGGTCGCAGACCGTGATCACGTAATCGAACGACTGGCCGTAGAACTCGGTCACCGACTTCGAGCGGGCGCCCGGTGCATCGATGCCTGCCTCTTCCAGGGCCTGCATCGTCAGCGGGTTCACGCCCGTCGCCTCGGTGCCGGCGCTGTACGGCTCGAACGCCCCGCCGCCTTCGCGCCGCAGGACCGCCTCCGCCATGATGCTCCGCGCGGAGTTGTGGGTGCACACGAAGAGCACGCGGATCGGTCGCTCGACCGTCCCGGTCATCCCGTCACCTCGTCCTGAGCGCATCCGGGGGTACCAGCCAGCGGAGCTCCCCGCGGCCCGGACGCAGGGGTCGGTCGATGTCGATGCGGGCAAGGGCTCCCTTCGCCAACTCCAGCACGGTGCCGGAGAGCAGGCTCAGAAGGTCGCTGAAGTCGGGATCGTGGCCGACCACGACGACGCGCTGCGCGCCCGGAGCCTCGTCGAGGACACGCTCCAACATTTCCAGCGACACGTCGGACGCCAGTCTGGCGTTCGTGTGGACCTTCGCGCGGAGCTCCCTGGCGACGACCTTGGCCGTCTGTACCGCCCGAAGCTTGGGGCTGCTCAGGATCGCGTCGGGGCGGAAGCCGCCGTCAGCCAGGAAGGTCCCGAGCCGCTTGGACTGCTTGCGGCCCTTCACGCTGAGGGGACGATCCTCGTCCGGTCCGCGCCAGGCCGCCGGGTCGCCGGCGTGGGCGTGGCGAAGAAGGTACAGCTCCACCCTAACGGAGCGCTGGGTCGGCACTTGCTCGCCTTTCACCGCCGCTGGATCCTCTCCTGGCGATGCGTGGGACATTGCGGCCGACTCGT
>JACDBP010000112.1 GCA_013694835.1 Chloroflexota bacterium | reverse complement strand
GTCGGCCGCCAGCGCGGCGCCGGCCTCGGTGGAAGCCACGACGAGCGCGAGCAGACCCTCAACCAGATCCTGGTCGAGATGGACGGCTTCGACACGAACACCAACGTGATCGTCGTCGCCGCGACCAACAGGCCGGACGTCCTTGACCCGGCGCTGCTGCGCCCCGGTCGTTTCGACCGCCAGGTCATCCTGGACCGCCCGGATATGAAGGGCCGGCTCGAGATCCTGAAGGTTCACATCAAGGGCAAGCCGCTCGACAAGACCGTCGACCTGACCACGGTCGCACGCTCATCGCCGGGCTTTAGCGGGGCGGACCTGGCGAACCTCGTCAACGAGGCGGCGATCCTTGCCGCGCGGCGAAACAAGAAGGTCGTCGGCATCGCCGAGTTCCAGGAGGCGCTCGAGCGCGTCGTCGCCGGACCGGAGCGCAAGAGCCGCGTCATCAGCGACGCCGAGAAGGCGATCATTGCCTACCACGAGGGCGGACACGCCGTCGTCCAGCGCATCCTGCCCAAGACGGACCCGGTCGCCAAGGTCAGCATCATCAGCCGCGGCATGGCCTTGGGTTACACGATGGGCCTGCCGACCGAGGACCGCTACCTGCAGAGCAAGAGCGAGTTCGAGGACAAGATCGCCGGCATGCTCGGCGGCAACGCCTCTGAGAAGCTGATCTTCGGTGACACGACGACGGGCTCGTCAAACGACATCGAGAAGGCGACCACGCTGGCGCGCCGGATGGTGACCGAGTTCGGCATGAGCGAGAAGCTCGGCCCGCTCTCGTTCGGCAAGCGTGACGAGCTCGTGTTCCTCGGCCGCGAGATCGGCGAGCAGCGCAACTACTCCGACGATGTCGCCAAGATGATCGACGAGGAGGTGCGCGCGATCATCGACCGCGGCTACGCCAAGGCGATGGACGTCCTGGTTCGCTACAAGGACCGGCTCATCCAGCTCGCCGAGCGACTGGTCGCCGAGGAGACGATCGAGCAGGAAGCCTTCGAGTCGATGTTCGCCGACATCCCCGACCCGCGGAAGGACACGCAGATGACGCCTGCTCCGCTCGACGGATCGATCCTCCGACGGACCCCCCCGACCGAGGACACGCCACCGCCTCCGGCCACTGCGCCGAAGCCCTCGCCTCAGCCCGCCTGACCCGATCTCCGACTGACCGACCGATAGATAGCCGGCTTCCAGTCACCGACTGACTGCCGTGCTGACTGAGCGTCGGCGCGTCCTGCGCCTGTTGCGGGATCGATCCCTGGCGTCTCTTTGGCTCGCGCGCCTTGCCGAACAGGCTGGCCAGTGGGTCTTCCTGCTCGCCCTGCTCGTAACCGCGTGGAAAAGTGACGGCGGGTTCTCACTGGTGGCGTGGACGGTTGCCGCGAGGTTCCTGCCGCGACTCGTGTTCGTCGGGCTGCTCGACATCGGGTCGAGGCGCCTGCCGCGTCTCACCGCGCCCGTCCTGTCCGTGGCCGCTGCCATCGTCGCCGCCGCGATGGGAGTGGCATTGCTGGCCACGTTCGATGTCGCGGACGTCCTCATCGTCGGGGCGGCCGCAGGGATGGGCTCGCTGGCGGCGGTCTCCAACCAGACTCGTCCGCGTGCCCTCCAGGCCGCGCTCGGCCTTACCCGACTGGGTGCCGGAGGCATGGCCGACGCCCTCGTTGATCGCGCCGGACTGCTCATCGGAACTCTCGCGGCGGCGGCCATCCTGATGTTCGCGACGCACACCGTTGCCCTGTTCGTGGCGGCAGGCCTGTTGGTCGTGGCCGCGCTGCTGCTGTTCAGCCAGATCGATCGCGGAGGCGACGCGGAGCGTGCCCTGCCCAAGGCCCACGAAACGTCCGATCCGCGCGCTGTCGCCCGGCGGATCGCGATCTACCTGGTCGGCTCGTTCACGGCCGGAGCACTCGCCAGCGTGCTGCTCGTGGTCGCGCTGCGACTGGCCAGCACGGAACAGCCATCGTCCATGGCGTACGCGGCCTCATTCGTTGCCGCGGCCGGTCTGGGCATGATCCTTGGCCCGCTCCCCGTATCGCGCCTGCTGTTGCGCATCCCGGCACCGCTGATCCTGCTCGCGACCTCGTTCGTCATGGCGACTGTCGCGGTGGTGATCGCCGTATCTGGCTCGGCCACAGTCGCGCTGGTAGCCATGCTGGTCTTCGGATTGGCTGCCGTTACCCAGGACACGCTGACCGCGATCGCCGTCCGCAGGCTCGTGCCGGGCGACCTCTATGAGCGCGTCGCGCGACTGATGCTGCTTGCCCTGACCGTCGGCCAGGTCTACGGTGCCGTTGGGGTGGTGAGCCTCGGGGCGACCGCTGATCCGCTTGCCGCCCTCGTGCTGCTGGCGATCTCGCAGGTGCTGTTGGTCGCCTTTGCCATCGCGATGGGTGGTCGCAGCTCGCTCCGGGTCGGTGGCCTGAGCAGCCTGCCGATCAAGTCGGTCGTCCACAAGCTGTCGTGGGACACGCAGCCGCCGGCCGTTGCCTCCGACTTCGCGGTGAGTGATGCCCGGGTTCGCCGCCTCGCGAAGTGGATCAGTCGCCAGGCCAACGTTGAGCGGCTCGTGGTGATTCTTCCTGTCAGCAAACGCGTGTACGAGATATACCGGCCGGACGAGGAATCGCGCGAACGGCTCTTCGAGCTGGGTCGTGCCGATCCGGAGAAGCAGATGCCTTATTGGGCTAAGGTCTGGCCGAGTGGCGTCGCCCTTGCCGATGTCGTCGTCGAACGCAAGCTGGAGGTGTCTGACAAGCATGTCCTGGAGCTCGGAGCCGGCCTTGGCGTCACGGCCGCCGCTGTCCTCGAATACGGTGGCCACATCGTGACGGCCGACTATTCGGCCCTGCCGCTCGCCCACTGCCGTTTGAACGCGCTGGTCAACACCGGCCGTACGCCCCGTGCGACGTGCTTCAACTGGCGCCACGACGACGAAGTCACCGCGGCTACCGCCCAGGCGGAGTTCCGCGACGGCTTCCCGCTGATAATCGCCGGCGATGTCCTGTACGAGGGTCGTGACGCCGAGCCTTTGCTGAACGTGATCGAGCGGTTGCTGGTAGCCGATGGGTACTTGTGGCTGGCCGAGCCTGTTCGTCGGACGGCCCAGCGCTTCCTCGACTCGGCGGCCACCCTGGGCTGGCAGATCGACAGCCGCCAGGTGAAGGCGGACTGGCCAGACGCCACCAACGGTCCCGTGAACGTCCATTTCCTCACCCGCAGCGCGCAGCCGGACAGGATCGTCGCCGATCTCGGTGGGTGGCGGATTTGAGCATGCAGGAGATCGACGCTTTCATCGAGCGCACCAGGGACGAGCGCCTGGCCGACTTCCTGGAGCTTCTGAGCATCCCGAGCATCGGCACGCTCAAGGAGCACGATGCGGATACACAACGCGCTGCTGAGTTCATTGCCGAGCGGCTGACCGGAATAGGCTTCGACAACGTGGAGATCTCGCCCACCGGCGGCCACCCGATCGTGTACGCGGACTGGCTCCATGCCGAGGGCGCTCCGACAGTGCTCGTCTACGCGCACTACGACGTCCAGCCGGTCGATCCGCTTGACCTATGGAAGCGGCCCCCGTTCGAGCCGGTCGTTGAGAACGGCCGTGTCTACGCCCGTGGCGCGGCCGACGACAAGAGCCACGTCCATCTCCACCTCTGGGCCGCGCGCGCCTGGCTCGAGACGCACGGCCGGCTGCCGGTCAACCTGCGCATCGTCTTCGAGGGGGAGGAGGAGTCCGGATCGGATCACTTCGACCCGTGGATAGTGGCCAATCGTGGCCGCCTGTCGGCGAACCTGGCCATGATCAGCGACACGGGCTTCTTCGAGGGCAACAAGCCGGCCATCACGGTTGGGCTGCGCGGACTCGTGTACATGCAGATCGACGTCAGTGGGTCGCAGCTCGACCTGCACTCGGGCTCTTTCGGCGGCAACGTCCAGAACCCGGCCAACGCGCTGGCGACGATCATCGCGCGGCT
>JACDBP010000088.1 GCA_013694835.1 Chloroflexota bacterium | reverse complement strand
CCTCAGCCCAACCAGCGGCGCGATCGCCTTCGAGGGCGAGTCGATCGTCGGGCTCACGCCGCACGAGATCGTGGAACGCGGCATCGGTCGCACGTTCCAGAACATCCGGCTCTTCGGCACCATGACGGTGCTGGCGAACGTGATGGTCGGACGGCACGTGCGGATGAACGCCCCGTGGTGGGGCTCCCTGCTCAGGCTGCCCGCGGTGCGCACCGAGGAGGCCGCCACCCGGCAGCGAGCGCGAGAGTTGCTCGACCTGGTCGGCCTGCGCCGCCGCGTCGAGGAGCAGTGGGCCAAGAACCTGCCGTACGGCGACCAGCGGCGCCTGGAGATTGCACGGGCCTTGGCGTCGGATCCGAAGCTGCTCCTGCTGGATGAGCCGACCGCCGGCATGAACCCGCTCGAGACGGCGCAGATGACCCGTCTGATCGGGCAGCTGCGCGACGAGCTGAACCTGTCGATCCTGCTCATCGAGCACGACATGAAGGTGGTCATGGGGGTGAGCGAGCACATCACCGTGCTGGACCACGGCGAGAAGATCGCCTACGGGACGCCAGAGGAGGTCCGCAGCAACCCGACCGTGATCGAGGCGTACCTGGGCAAGGGGGCGGCAAGCGCATGACCGACGAGCGCATGACCGATACGACAGCCACGCCGATGACGTCCGCGGCGACGGCGCCTGCGGCGTCCCCGAACCCGCGAACCATGGTCCTCGAGCTCGAGGATGTTCACACTTTCTACGGCAACATCGAAGCGATCAAGGGAATCAGCCTCGAGGTCGCCGCGGGCGAGATCGTGACGCTCATCGGCTCGAACGGCGCCGGCAAGACGACGACCCTGCGCACCATCAGCGGCACGCACCGGCCACGGACCGGGGTGGTGCGCCTCAACGGGCAGGAGATCCAGTCCCTGCCCGCCCACGAGCTGGTGAGTCACGGGCTTGCGCACGCGCCGGAGGGACGTCGTGTCTTCAGCCGCATGACCGTCTTCGAGAACCTCCAGATGGGCGCCTTCAGCCGACCCAAGGAGCCGATGGACGCGGACGTGACCCGGGTTTTCGATCTCTTCCCCCGTCTCCGCGAGCGCCGGTCCCAGAAGGCGGGCACGCTGTCAGGCGGCGAGCAGCAGATGCTGGCCATTGGGCGAGCGCTCATGGCGCGTCCCACCGTCCTGCTCCTGGACGAGCCCTCGATGGGGCTCAGCCCGATCCTCACGGAGCAGATCTTCACGATCATCACGGACATCAACGCCCAGGGGACCACTGTTCTGCTGGTGGAGCAGAACGCGCTGATGGCGCTCAACGTGGCGCACCGCGGCTACGTGCTCCAGACCGGCAAGATCCTCCTCGCCGACACCGCGGCCAACCTGGCCGCCAACGAGCAGGTCCGCCAGGCCTACCTCGGCGAGATCTGAGCCCAATGGGCGATGCTCCGCGTCCCTCGCGCCGCGCTCCACAGGACTACCGGCCAGACCTGAGGCCCATGCTGGTCCTCGCGGCGATGCTCATCGCGGTTGTGGTCGCCTGGATCGTCCTCTCGCCGATCATCCTGCCCACAGCGGTCTGAACAGAAGCCGTCTGGCCCGATGAACCGAATCAGGTGGCTGGCCGTCATCGCCGCGGCCGGCCTGGGGATCTTCGGCCTCTCGTTCGTCGACGGCTGGATCTCGCACGATCGTGAGCTGCTCGGGGAGGGATACCGGCGCGTCCACATCGTGCTGAACGCCTGGCGCTCGGCGGCCATCCCCGTGCTCACCCTGGGCGCCGTCGCGGCGCTGGCAACCGGAATCGGCGCGCTCATCGCAGTGCGGCGGCCGGGCATCCCCGGCTGGCTGCTGATGGGTGGATCCGTGGTCACCCTGGCCGTCATCGGTGCCACGCTGGTGCCCAACGGCCAGGACGGACATGCCTCGAGCGTTCAGCTCACGCCTGCCTGGCTGACCGGAGTCGGCATCGGCCTGGCCGCCGTGATGGTTGCCGGCGCGGTCGCCGTGGTGAGGCCCCACCGGCAGGCTGCCGTGGCGCTGTGCGTGGTTGGCGCCATTGGGGTCGTGGGAGGCATCGGCGGGCGCTGGCTCGGCCTGCAGGTGTCTGCGGGTACCGGCGCTCATTGGTCGGATGGCTCCTACACCCGGCCGGCTACGGCGGACCAGGAGCCTGAGACGCTCACGATCACGTCAGGCAGCTTCGAGATCGCCGACCGTTGGGCTGGCACATGGGAAAGCTCCGGGTGGACCGTCGTGCTCACCGACGATCCCGCGTGCCCGGACTCGCGAGGCACGTACCACGCCCATGGCGAAGGCGGGACCGGAGTCGACCTGAGATTCGTGAAGGTGGTGGACACGTGCCATGACGGCGCGCGGGCCGCGGATCTCGAGGATGGGATCTGGGCGCGGGATCCGTGACGGCTGCGCGTCAGGGCGCCTCGACGCAGGCAATCTCATCGGTGGCGGCCGCCTCCGCGTAGCGCGAAATCAAGTAGCTGACCTGGCACGCTGAGCCGAGGCCAAACCAGGACCGATCGAACCTCAGCCGCGACAGCGAGTCCATCTCGAACGTGAATGAGGGCGGGTCACCCTCGATGAGTGCGTCTCCCCATGCGAGACAGTCCGCAGCGTTCACGCCGGTCGTTGCCGCGCACTCGACCGTCACGTCGGGATCGGCCGCCGACGTGACCTGCACCGGCGGCCGGAGGACCTGGATCGCCGCAGCCACGGCCATGAGCGCAACCAGGAGCGATGCGCCCACGCCGACGATCCGAAGGTGCTTCACATCCACTGACGGCGATCCGCCCCGAACCCCGTGCCCGCGCCGTAGAGCATCAGGGCCAGGCCCACCGTGGCGAGGGCTAAGCCCGGCGAGCTCTGCGGCAACGGGAGGTAGCCGACGGACCACAGCTCCCACCCCCGGTAGAGGAGCGCGGCGGTCGCCACCAGGCCTATGACCATGTAGGTCAGCGGAACATCCAGCACGAATCCCCACCGCCCACGCATGTAGCCGATGTCGAGCAGCAGGAGCGCGGCGATGGCCGCGCCGTAGATCACCAGTCCGGGGCCCTGGAGCCCGATTCCCTGGAGGCCCGGCAGCAGCACGCCGGAGATCTCCTGGCCACCGGTCCACCACCAGGGCAGGAAGCCCGACCCGATCATCGCCAGCGCTCCGAGCAGGACGAGGAGGCGAAAGTGGCCGCCGCCCTCCATCGGTCAGTCCGCCGGCGGGGCGCTGTAGACGCTCGGCTTGAGCACCCCGATGTAGGGCAAGTTCCGGTAGCGCTCGTCGTAGTCGAGGCCATAGCCGACCACGAAACGGTCGGGGATGGTGAAGCCGCGGTAGTCGATCTCGATCTCGGCCAGCCGTCTGGCGGGCTTGTCCAGCAGGCAGCACACACGGACCGAGGCCGGGTGGCGCTCGGCGAGATAGCGCATCAGGTAGTTGAGGGTCAGCCCGGTGTCGATGATGTCCTCGACCACGATCACGTCCTGTCCCTCGATCGGCTTGGAGAGGTCCTTGAGGATACGGACCTGCCCCGAGGT
>JACDBP010000078.1 GCA_013694835.1 Chloroflexota bacterium | reverse complement strand
TTGATCATCACCGGGAAGAAGACCAGGACGGCCGCGATGACCATCCGCGATAGTGGATTCAGGCTGCCGAACCAGTTGTTGACGATCAGCGCGAAGGCGATGATGGGGACGGCGTTCGCCGCGATGGCGACCGGCAGCAGCACACTCCGGACACCCACCCAATGGGCCGTGGCGAACCCGACCACGAGGCCCGCCGCGACCCCCATCGCCAGTCCGCCGAGCGCCTCGACGATGGTGTTGATGCCTGCCGTGGTGAGCGCCTGGGTGCTGCCGCCGGTGAGCTCGGCCAGGATCGAGCTGGGCGGCGGCAGGATGAAGGCCTGGATGTCCAGCGCACGCATGCCCACTTCCCATACCGCGAGGCCGATGACGCCCACCAGGACAGCCGGCAGGTAATACCGGACGCGGCGGCTGACGCGGCGCGTCCAGCCCGCGGGAGCGAGCCCCGCCTGCGCCCCGGCCGAGGCTGCACCCGTCATGCGAAGGTTCCGCAGGTCGCGGCCGTCACCCGACCGAACCCTCGGCTGCGGTCCGGGTGGGCGATGGAGCGCCCGTTCGCTCCTGCCCGTCGACAGCCTCCAGATCGCGCGCATCCAGGCCGATGCGGCCGCGCAGACTCTCGCGGACCTCCGTCACCAGCTCGAAATAGCGCTCCGTCTCGCGCGTGTCGTCGTTGCGTGGCCGCGGCAGGTCGATGTCGACGATGTTGGTGATGCGACCCGGCCTCGCTGACATGACCACCACTCGCGACGAGAGAAAGACGGCCTCCGGGATGGAGTGGGTCACGAACACGATCGTCGTGCCGGTGCTCTCCCAGATCCGCAGCAGCTCTGAGTTCATGCGCTCACGGGTCATCTCGTCCAGGGCGCCGAATGGCTCGTCCATCAGCAGCAGTGCCGGCTGGAATGCGAGCGCGCGCGCGATGGCGACGCGCTGCTGCATGCCGCCCGAGAGCTGGTACGGATAGTGGCGCAGGAAGTCGCGCAGCTCAACCAGCTCCAGCATCTCCCGGGCGCGCCGGTCACGCTCCCGGGCGTCGTACTTCATCACCTCGAGCGGCAGCCGAACGTTTGCTTCGACCGTTCGCCAGTCGAACAGCACCGGCGCCTGGAAGACCATCCCGTAGTCGCGGTCGCGGCGCGCCCGAGGGGCAGGCTTGCCGTTGACAGAGACCGTGCCCGCCGTCGGCGTGATGAGATCGCCGATCAGCCGCAGAAGGGTGGACTTGCCACAACCTGACGGCCCGATGAGCGACACGAATTCGCGGTGACCGATCTCCAGATCGATGTCCTCGAGGGCCACCGTCCGATCTCGGCCGGCACTCTCGAAGCTCTTCTGGACCCCGTGGATGCTGACGACGGAGCCAGGGCCGCTGTCGGGCCGGAGGGCGTTCACCATCGTCGCCGCATCCTCCTCACCCCTGGGCCGCGTGTGGCCGCGCCCGAAGCACCCATAGCTCTGCGAGCCGCACCAGCAGATAGAACGCGACACCGACGGCGGCCGAGACGAAGATCGCCGCCCACAACTTCTCAGGGCCGGAGATGTACTGCTGGTTGAAGTTGATGATGGCGCGTCCGAGGCCGTTGGGCACGCCGCCCGGACCCTCACCGATGATGGCACCGACGATGCTGGCGGTCGCCGAGATCTTGAACGCGGTGAAGAGGTACGGCACCGACGCCGGCAGACGGACCTTCCAGAGGATCGTGCGGCGGTTCGCGGCATAGGAGCGCATCAGCTCGAGCGCGCGCGGATCGGGTGATGCCAGGCCCCGGATGCCGGCGATCGTCACAGGGAAGAAGGTCAGGTACGTGGCGATGATGACGACGGAGATGATGTCCTGGCCGAAAGCGAAGACGATCATCGGCGCGAGGGCGACGATCGGGATCGTCTGGCTGGCGACCACGTACGGCACGAACGCGCGTTCGGCGAGGCGCGAGTGGACGAAGATCGTCGCAAGCAGGATGCCCAGCAGCCCGCCGATGAGGAAGCCGATGATCGCTTCGTACCAGGTGTAGGCGGCGGCCCCCAGCAGGAACGCGCCCAGGGTGATCGGCGACTCGCGCTGCACCGGGGCGAGCAGGGCTCCAGCGATGTCCCAGATGTGCGGCAGCTCCAGGTCGGAGACGTAGGGCAGCTTGAACGGTGGCCGGAACTCGAGGGCGATGCCCGTGGCGAGGACTTGCTCATGCCAGGGATCGCCGCCGATCGCCTTGAGGCCCTCCCAGACGACGACCACGGCGATGGCGAACAGCAGCAGGTTGCGCAGACTGCGCAGGCCGTTCCGGGCGCGGGACGGACGGCCGACCTCGGGCACGAGGCTGCCCCAGGCCGTGGACTCGAGGGGACCGCGGGTCACGCGCGATCGCCCGGGAGCCGAGCCTAGGCCGCGACGGCCTGGTCGGCGATGTCGAGCGCCCGGTCCAGGATCTGGAACGCCTCGCCCAGCTGCTCCTCGGTGATCGTCAGCGGGGGGTTGTTCATGATCGTGTGCCAGCGCACGAAGGTGTACAGCCCGTTGTCGCGGAGGAACCTGCCGATGGCCTTCATCTCGTCGCTGGTGCCGTTGTACGGCGCCATCGGCTGGTAGGTCTCTCGATCGCGGACGAGCTCCAGGATGCCGAACAGGCCGATGTTGCGGCCGGCACCGAGGCTGGGGTGCTTCGCTTCCAGCTCCCGGTGGTGGCGGTTCATGACCTTGCCCATCTCGCGGGATCGCTCGATCAGGCCATCCTCTTCGTAGACGCCGATGGTGGCCAGGGCCGCGGCGCAACCCATCGGATGGCTGTTGTAGGTCAGGCCGCCGAAGAAGGGGCGGTCCTTGAAGGCATCGGCGATCTCACGGCGCATCACCACGGCGCCCAGCGGCAGGTAGCTCGCGGTGAGGCCCTTGGCGAGCGAGATGAGGTCCGGCACCACGTTCCAGTGGTTGACGGCGAACCACTCGCCGGTCCGCCCGAAACCGGCCATCACCTCGTCGGCGATCAACAGGATGCCGTGACGGTCGCAGATCGCGCGGACGCCCTGCAGGTAGCCGTCAGGCGGGATGAGGACGCCGTTGGTGCCGACGACCGGCTCGAGGATGATCGCCGCGATCGTCTGCGGCCCCTCGAACATGATCACCTCCTCCAGGTCGTGGAGGGCCTCCGGAGCGGGCGTCGGGTCCCTCCGTCCCCAGCGATGGACGTCGGGGATCCGAACCACGCCCGGCATGCCGGGCTCGGCAGCCCAGCGGCGCGGGTCGCCCGTCATCGTGATCGCCCCGGCGGTAGCCCCGTGGTACGAGCGGTACGCGGCGAGGATCTTGCTCCGGCCGGTGTACTGGCGCGCCAGCTTGACGGCGTTCTCATTCGCCTCGGCCCCGCCGTTCGTGAAGAAACTGACCTCCAGGTCACCCGGCAGCAGCTCGGCGAGCTTCTGGCCCAGGCGGGCGCGGACCTCGGTGGCCATGAACGGGTTGGCGTAGGCCAGCTGGTCGGCCTGGGCCTTGATGGCATCGATCACGCGACGGTCGCCGTGGCCGATGTTGACGCTCATCAGCTGGCTGTTGAAATCGATGAACCGCTTGCCGTCCGGCGTGTAGAAGTAGATGCCCTCGGCGCGCTCGACGGGAATCGGGTCGACAGCGTTCTGGGCGGACCACTCGTACAGGGTGTACTGCCTGGAGAGGGAGACGATCTCCTCCGCCGTCATGCCCCTCGGCGCGACATCGACCATCGTCTGACCCACCTTCGTGCTCTCGTGGCGCCATACCCGTGGCGGCGCTGACCCTTGTCGACGTGGGCGCGAGTGTGCCACGAGCGGTGACCTGGCGCGAGCACGCGAGACCGACATCGCGCCGGAGGCGGGCGGCATCCGCGTCCAGGCCGAG